>DATBLP010000075.1:0-4765 GCA_036555245.1 Burkholderiales bacterium | reverse complement strand
ACGCGGCATGGCTGGATCAGGCTTTCGCCCATTGTCCAAAATTCCCCACTGCTGCCTCCCGTAGGAGTCTGGGCCGTGTCTCAGTCCCAGTGTGGCTGGTCGTTCTCTCAAACCAGCTACGGATCGTAGCCTTGGTGGGCTTTTACCCCGCCAACTAGCTAATCCGGCATCGGCCACTCCTATAGTGTGGGGCCTTGCGGTCCCCCACTTTCATCCGTAGATCGTATGCGGTATTAGCCTCGATTTCTCGAGGTTGTCCCCCGCTACAGGATGTGTTCCGATGTATTGCTCACCCGTTCGCCACTCTACTCGGGGTTGCCCCCTTTCGCGTTCGACTTGCATGTGTAAGGCATGCCGCCAGCGTTCAATCTGAGCCAGGATCAAACTCTTCAATTAAATTTGAATCCTGATCAATCGCTATGCGATTGCGCGAGCCCTGCCTGTTACGGCGGAGCCCACTACTCACTCAAAGTCATTGCAAAGGTAAATAAAAAACCTTGCTAGACCTGGTGTGAGCTTGGTTAAGCTTTGTGTGACACGCAACGCTTCACGTGTCACTGGCTTCACCCAGCGCCCACACCTATCGGCTGTTCAATTGTTAAAGAGCGTTCCCCGGGCAGGGGATCCTGCACACCGGGTTTTGGTTGCGGGGATAGGATTTGAACCTATGACCTTCGGGTTATGAGCCCGACGAGCTGCCAGACTGCTCCACCCCGCGCCCGGTACAGAAGCGGAATTATAGTGCCCGGTGCGCGACAGTGTCAAACCATTTCGCGCTGCAGCAATGCTTCCATCATACGCGCTCGCTCCGCTCGAGCGGGACTGCCAGACCCTGAGGCGTTTCTCGGCGAGACCCGCCGCCCCATCCAGCAGCAGAGCGAACGCAGCACTCAGAAGAGCGATCCCTGCGGGGACGCCTGCCGGCGGAATCTGCTCGCATCCAAGGGGCTGCGCTTGTCGGCGTTCAGGCCAAGCCGATTGCAAGCGATCTTGAATCGATTGCGAAGCAATTCGGCGAAATGTCCCTCCCCTTTCATACGGCTGCCGAACTCGGGATCATTCTCTCGGCCGCCGCGCATGTCCCGGATGCGGGCCATGATGTGGGATGCCCTGAGCGGGTAATGCTGTTCGAGCCAAGTCTTGAAGAGATCTTTGACTTCCCAGGGAAGGCGCAGCACGGTGTAGCCCGCCATGCGTGCGCCCGCCTCGCTCGCTGCTTCCAGGACCGCCTCCATGTCCTTGTCGTTCAGAAACGGAATGACCGGCGCGACCAGCACGCCGCATGGCACTCCATGAGCGGAGAGGCGGCGCAAGGTCTCGACGCGCCGGTAGGGCGCGGCGGCCCGAGGTTCAAGCGTGCGCGCTATCCCTCCGTCGAGCGAGCCGATCGAAATGAACACCTGAACGAGCCGTTCGCGAGCCATGGACCCGAGGACGTCGAGATCGCGCTCGATCAGGGAGCCTTTCGTGACGATCCCGACCGGATGGCGGAACTCCCACAGCACATCGAGGACTCTGCGGGTAATTCTGTATTTGCGCTCGGCCGGCTGGTAGGGATCGGTGTTCGCCCCAAGCGAAATGAGCTCGCAGCGATACCCAGGGCGGGATAGCTCCTCGCGCAGCAGCTCAGCAGCATTTTCCTTGGCAAAGAGCCGCGTCTCGAAATCCAGGCCCGGGGAGAGGCCGACGTAGGCGTGAGTCGGTCTTGCGTAGCAGTAGATGCAGCCGTGCTCGCAGCCCTGGTAGGGATTGATCGATTGGCTGAAGGGAAGGTCGGGCGAGTCGTTGCGCGCGATGATGGAGCGGGCCCGCTGGAGGGTGATCACGGTCTCCGGTCGCGAGTGGACCTCGGCTTCCTCGTCCCGGTTGCGCTCGACCTTCTCGAAGCGCCCCTGCGGGTTGTGCGTGGCGCCGCGCCCCTTGATGGGGTCCGGAGGCATCTTGTCCATAGGTCGGCTATATGGCCTTCCGTTCCCGGAGAGCCGCAATCTCGGCTTCGCTGTAGCCGTGGGCAGCGAGCACTTCGGTGGTGTGCCTGCCAAGCGCCGGGCCAACCCAATCGATGTCTCCCGGCGTCTCGGAAAGCTTCGGAACGATCCCGGGCAGCTTAAGCGGCGTGCCGTCGTCAAGCCTGAGCTGCCGGATCATACCCCGGTCGAGGTACTGTGCGTCGTTGGCGATATCGGCCATGCTGTATATCTTGCCGCTCGGCACCTGAGCCTCGTTCAAAGTCCGTAGCACCTCGTCGGTGGAGTGTGCGGCGGTCCAGACGCCGATGGCGGCATCGAGTTCATCGGCGCGCCTGGCTCGGCCCGCGTTGTCCGCGAGTGCCGGATCGGCGGCGAGGTCGCTTCTTCCGATCAGGGCCATGAGCCGCTTGAAAATACTGTCCGCGTTGGCGCCGATCACCACGTGCTGCCCGTCGCGCGTCAGGTAGGTGTTCGAGGGGACGATGCCCGTCAGATTGCTGCCGGTACGCTCGCGCGTCTCCCTGAACATGTCGTATTCCGGTAGCGCGCCCTCCATCATGTTGAATACGGCTTCGTAGAGGGCGACGTCCACGACCTGCCCCTTTCCGCCGTTGGTGTCGCGGTGGTGCAGTGCCATGAGCACCCCGATCACTCCATGCAAAGACGCGAGCGCGTCCCCGATGGAAAGATTCGGACGCACAGGAGGTCTGTCGGGATATCCGGTCACATAGCGCAGGCCGCCCATTGATTCGCCGATCGCGCCGAAGCCGGCCTGGTCCCGGTAGGGGCCCGATTGCCCGAATCCGGAAAGCCTCAGCATCACCAACCCGGAATTTACCGCCGCGAGCGCCTCATAGCCCAAGCCCCACTTCTCCAGCGTCCCGGGGCGGAAATTTTCAATCACCACATCCGCGCCTGAGGCGATTCTACGCACTACCTCCTGCCCTTCGCGCATGCGCAGATTGGCAGTAACGGACTTCTTGTTGCGATTCTGCACGTACCACCACAGCGACGTGCCCTTATGCAGCTTTCTCCATTTTCGCAGCGGGTCACCTTCCGGGGGCTCGATCTTGATTACCTCGGCGCCGAACTCTGCGAAGAATTTTCCGGCGAACGGGCCTGCGATGAGCTGGCCGAGCTCCACGACCTTGACGCCATCGAGGGGTCTTCGCTTCATGCGATACCCAGGCTTACGAGGCCAAGGAGTTCTCCCCGCTCCTCGCCGCCCCGCCGGCGGAGTGCCCGCTCATACCGGTCTGCGTTCCGCGAACGCCTGCGCGAGGGTTCCGGTATCGACGTACTCAAGCTCGCCTCCAACCGGAACACCGCGCGCGATGCGAGTAACGCGCAGGCCGCGCGGTTTCAGCATCTCGCTGATGTAATGCGCGGTCGCTTCTCCCTCGTGCGTGAAATTGGTCGCAACGATGACTTCCTGCACTTCGCCACCGGCCAAACGCCGCTGCATCACGTCGAGTCCGATCTCCCTGGGACCGATGCCATCGAGCGGCGACAGGCGCCCCATGAGCACGAAATACAATCCCCTGTACGCCAGCGTCTGCTCCATCATGAGCAGATCCCCTGGCGTTTCGACGACGCAGAGCTGGGACGCGTCTCGTTTCGGGGAGCTGCACAGAGGACACAATTCCTCCTCGGTGAAGCTGTTGCACTTGGCACACCGGCGGATGCGCTGCAGTGCTGTGCCCAATGCCCGCGCCAACCTTTCCGCCCCGGGCTTGTCGTGCTGCATCAGATGATAGGCGATGCGCTGAGCCGATTTCGGGCCCACGCCCGGAACACAGCGAAGCGCCTCGATCAATTCTTCGAGGGCACTCGATGATTTCATTCTGGATTCGTCAGAACGGCAATTTCAATCCCGGAGGCAGGCCCATGCCCCCTGTCAAGCCGGCCATCTTGTCCTGCAGCGACGCCTCGACTTTTCGCGCAGCATCGTTGAACGCGGCCGCGACCAGATCCTCCAGCATTTCCTTGTCGTCCTTGAGCAAGGACGGGTCGATGCTTACCCGCTTGACGTCGTGCCTGCCTGTCATCGTCACTTTGACCAAGCCCGCGCCCGACTGGCCTTCCACCTCGGTGGAAGCGAGTTGTTCCTGCAGCTTGCGCATGTTCTCCTGCATTTGCTGGGCCTGCTTCATGAGCCCTGCGAGCTGTTCTTTCATCATCAAGGTCTCCGGTTATCGTGCGGGTTTGATCGACGACTCGACGATCGTCGCGTCGAAGTTCTCCACAAGATCGCGCACGAATGCATCCTGACCGATCGCCGCCGCGGCGCGATCCCGCGCCGTGTCGCCCCCGGTTTCACCGATTCGCACGGTCAGGCGCACCGGCCTGCCGAAGTGCTCCTGCAGGGCTCCGCGAAGTTTCTCCTGGAAGTTCTTTTCGGCGAGCTGCTTCGCGGCAGGTGGCACGCAGAGCTCGAGCGAGTCCCCGTCGAAGCGTTGCAGCTCGCTTGCCTGGGCGAGCTGTTTCGCGATGCCGCCGAGATTGAGCGCGTTGGCGAGCTTGGGCCAGTCTCCGTCGAAGCCAGGGCTGGGCTGCATGCCGCCGGAGGCCTTCTGTGTCTCCGGACGCTTTTCAACAAAGCTGCCCGGCGACCGTTCGGCGGCGCCGCGCTCGGCAGGAGCAAAGGCAAGCATGCGCAGGAGCGTCATGGTGAAGCCGGCGAATTCATCAGGCGCGAACGGCAGGTCCTGGCGGCCGTGCACCGTGATCTGGTAGTAGAGCTGGACGTCCTCGGGATCGAGCGCCCGGGCAAGCGACAACAGCCTCTCGCGCAG
>DATBLP010000072.1:0-21839 GCA_036555245.1 Burkholderiales bacterium | reverse complement strand
CGCTCGTAGAGAACGCCGTCTACCATGGCATCGAACCCGGGATTGCCCCCGGCGTCATAGAGGTTCGCATAGGCCGTCGGAACGATCGGCTCACGCTGCAATTGTCCAATCCCTATCACGAGGAGCACCAGCATCGCCAGGGCAATCGCATGGCGCTCGCCAACATTCGCGAGCGCCTCCTGCTGCACTTCGACGTCGAGGCGAGCCTGGATACGCGCGTCGCGGGAAATCGCTATGAAATCGGCATCGTGATGCCTTACCGGAAGCCCGCGTGAACCAGCTCCGGGTCGTGATCGTCGACGACGAGCTGCCCGCGAGGAATCGCCTGCGGGAGCTGCTCGAGGACTGCCGCAACGAACAGCCCCACGTCGTTGTCGGCGAAGCCGAGAACGGCGTGGAGGGTTTGCAGGTTGTCGCCTCGGCGCAGGCGGATGTCGTGTTCGTCGACATTCACATGCCCGAGATGAGCGGAATTGAATTTGCCCGCCACCTGCAAGTGCTCGAGCAGCCGCCCGCTGTGGTTTTCATCACGGCGCACGATCAGTATGCGGTCAAGGCTTTCGAGGTGAACGCGGTGGACTACCTCACCAAGCCGGTGCGGGCGGCTCGGCTTCTTACGGCCCTGAAAAAGGCGGCAAGGGGGGGGCAGGTCGCGCGCGGGGTTCTCGAGAGCATCGATCCCGGTCCGCGGCGCCACTTCAGCGTGGCCGAGCGCGGCCGGGTCGTGTTGGTTCCGGTGTCGGAGGTAATCTACCTCAGGGCGGAGCTAAAGTACGTGACTTTGCGCGCTCGCGACCGGGAGTACCTGGTGGAAGAGTCGCTCTCCCAGATCGAACAGGAATTCGGGGGTACGTTCGTGCGCATTCACCGCAATTGTCTGGTTGCGCGGCGGCTGATCCGCGGCTTCGAACGCAGCGGCGAGACCGAGGGCGAGGCAGGATGGTCGGTCATTCTCGAGGGCACGGAAGAGAGGCTTCCCGTGAGCCGCAGACAGTGGGCGCAGGTAAGGCCGCTGGTGAAATGAGGCGCTCACCGGCCAGGATCGTAGTGGCTTCGCGCCGCAGCCGGCTCGCCATGTGGCAGGCCGAGCACATCGTGGGCGAGCTTCGACGCCTGTATCCGGATTGCGAAGTCGGGGTTCTGGGGATAACGACCGAGGGTGACCGCGTTCTGGATCGGCCGCTGGCGGAAATCGGCGGCAAGGGCTTGTTCGTGAGAGAGCTCGAGGCCGCCCTTGCGGAGGGCCGAGCCGACCTCGCCGTGCACTCCGCCAAAGACGTGCCCATGAGCCTGCCTTCCGGATTTTGCCTGGCCGCGATTACCGCAAGGGAAGACCCGCGCGACTGCTTCGTGTCGAACCACGCCGCAACCCCGGACGGCTTGACCGCGGGCAGCATCGTTGGCACATCGAGCCTGCGACGCGAGGCGCAGCTGCGGGAGCGCTACCCGGGCCTCGAAGTGAAGCCGCTGCGCGGCAACCTCGAGACGCGCCTGGCGAAGCTCGATCGCGGCGAATGCCAAGCAATCGTTCTCGCCGCAGCAGGCCTCATACGCCTCGGCTTGGCGGCGCGCATACGCAGCCTGCTCGAGCCCGAGCAAAGCCTGCCTGCCCCCGGGCAGGGCGCGCTCGCCATCGAATGCCGAGAGGAGCGAGGTGATTTGCGGGAGTGCCTGGCACCACTCGGGGATCCCGCGACCTCGGCCTGCGTTCGCGCGGAACGAGCCGTCAGCCGGGCGCTGTCAGGCGATTGCCGGCTGCCGCTCGCCGCCTACGCCATCGCAAGCGGCAGGGACATCCGCCTGCGCGGCCTGGTGGCGACCAGCGATGGCCGCAAGGTGGTGCGCGCCGAGCTGACCGGCCCCGTCTCGTCCCCCGAGCAACTGGGCGAGACGCTGGCGGCGGACCTGCGCGGCCAGGGCGCCGAAGCGATCCTCGCGAATCTGTCATGAAGCCCGGGCCACTGTCGGGACGCGGCATCGTCATCACCCGGCCGCGCGAGCACGCCCTTCCCCTGGCGGAGCTGATTCGCTCGGCCGGGGGAAATCCTGTGCTGTTCCCCACTATAGAAATATTGCCCCTGGAAAACCGCGAGGCCCCGTCGGATCTCATCACAAGGCTCGACAGCTACCACCTCGCGATTTTTGTCAGTCCGACCGCGGTGATGCAGGGACTGGGATTGGTCAACGCGACCCGGGCCTGGCCGGGTAATCTGCGCGTGGCGGCCGTCGGAGCAGGCACCGCCAAGGCGCTCGCCGGACGCGGATTCAGCACGGTAATCGCGCCGGCGGTCCAGGCGGACAGCGAAGCGCTTGCCGCGCTCCCCGAGCTGCAGGATCTGGGCGGGCGCTCGGTCGTGATTTTTCGAGGGCAGGGCGGTCGCGAGTGGCTGCGCACCGCGCTCGAAGCTCGAGGAGCGCGCGTCGAATACGCCGAGTGCTATCGCCGCGTCCGGCCGACCCAGGACTCCGGACCGCTTCTCGCCCTCTGGCAGCGTGGCGCAATCGAGGCCGCTTCGATCGCGAGCGCGGAGGGATTGCAGAATTTCTTCGATATGCTCGGACCCGCAGGGGAAGCTTACTTGCGCGCCACCGCTGTTTTTGTTCCACACCCGAGAATCGCGCAGGCGGCGGAGAAGCTCGGAGTGCGGCGGGCCATCGTGACCGGTCGCGGCGACGATCGCATGGTCGCAGAGATGGCTGCCTTTTTTGCTAGAGTATGAGCTGACGCATGCAACAAGGCATTCCACCCGCTTCTGGAACCGGGCAGCCGGCAAGGCGCCTCGCGCGCCTTGTCTCGCCGGCTGCAATCGGTTTCATTCTTATCGGATTGCTCCTCGCGTGGCAGTGGTATGAGAACCGCAGCCAGCAGAACACCTTGCGGGAAGAAATCGTCCATCGCGTGCGCGAAAGCGAAACCGACAGCCGCGACGCGCGTCTCGCGGCGAAGCAGGCGCAGGAAGCCTTGCGCGAGGCGCAGGCAAAGCTCGCGCAGCTTGAGCTGAAGCTCGCCGAGTCGCAGGACCGGCAGGCTTCTCTCGAGGCGCTCTACCAGGATCTGTCGCGCAACCGTGACGAATGGGTGCTCGCCGAGATCGAGCAGATCCTGACCGTGGCCTCGCAGCAGCTGCAGCTCGCAGGAAACGTGCAGGCGGCACTCGCAGCGCTGCAGACGGCGGACGCACGCCTGGCGCGCGCGCGCAGCCCGCAGTTCCTTCCGCTGCGCAAGGCGTTCGCGGTCGACATGGAGAGACTCAAGAAGGCTCCCGGCCTAGATCTGGGGGAGATCGCCTCGAGGCTCGATCAGCTGGCCGCGAGCGTGGATTCGCTGCCGCTCGCACAAGACGCCCGCCCCGGCGCGTCGAGCGAAGTTGGTGCGGCGCCAGGACAGGAAGGACTTATCGAGCGTTTGTGGAACGGCTTCCTCGCGGAGTTGAAGCAGCTCGTCCGGATAGAGAATATCGGGCGCGCCGAACCCGTACTGCTCGGCCCTTCCCAGGTATTTTTTCTTCGTGAGAACCTCAAGCTGCGCCTTTTGAACGCGCGACTCGCCTTGCTCGCCAGGGATGAAGCGACCTATCGAGGCGATCTGAAGGCGGCGGCAAGCTGGCTCGAGCGCTACTTCGATACCCGTTCGCGGGCGACTTCAACGGCATTGGCATCCCTGAACCGACTTGGCGCGGGGAGCGCCTCGCTCTCGTTTCCCTCGATCACCGAAAGCCTGGCGGCGGTGCGCAGCTACAGGGCGCCGCAGCAGCGGCGGGAGCGATGAAAACGCTGCTGTGGCTGTTCGCAATTCTGGCGCTGGCAGTCGCGGTTGCGCTCGCGGCACGCTCGAGCACCGGCTACGCGCTATTCGTGCTTCCTCCCTGGCGTGCCCAGATTTCCCTCAATCTGCTGATCGCACTCGCCGTTGTGGGGTTCGTGGCGGCCTACGTCCTGGTGAGATTGGTGGTAGTGACTTTCAAGCTGCCTTCGCGCGTGCGTGCATTTCGAGAGCATCGTCGCGGCGAAAGAGGGCGCGCGACGCTGCTTCGGGCGATCGGGGCTCTGTTCGAGGGTCGTTTTGTCCATGCCGAGAAGCTGGCATCCGAGGCCCGCGGGCTGAATGCAGTTCCAGGGCTCGCGGACCTGATCGCGGCACGCGCCGCGCAGCGCTTGCGCGATTTCAAGCGTCGCGACGAATGGCTCGATCATGCGAAGCAGCACGATGGCGAATGGCGCGCTGCGCGTCTGATGACGGCGGGCGAGCTCCTGCTGGAGGAAAGGCGATTCGATGAAGCGCGCGCCGCCCTGCGCGACCTGCACGAGAGCGGTCCACGCCATGTGGCAACGCTGTTGCTGCTTCTGCGGGCTGAGCAAGGCCTCGGCAACTGGGAAGAGGTCCTCAGAATTGCCAGGCTTCTCGGCAAGCACGATGCGATGCCTCCCGAGGCGCTCGAAAGCGTCCGCGTCAACGCACACCTCGCGCAGCTCGCCGGCGAGTCCCACGACCTGCAGCGCCTCAGCCGATGCTGGAGCGAAATCCCTCAAGCCGAACGCATCCAGCCAAAAACAGCCGCCGCTGCCGCGCAGGCTTTTGCGCGGCTGCGAGACGAACGGACGGCGCGCCGCGTGATCGAGAAAGCGCTCGACCAGAACTGGAGCGGGGACCTGGCGGCGCTATACAGCGAGTGCTCAAGCGACAACGAGGCCCTGGAGCGACTTGAACGCGCCGAAACCTGGTTGCGCGAACGGCCGCGCGACCCGGATCTGCTGTTGACGCTGGGACGTCTTTGCATGCAGCGCGGCTTGTGGGGCAAGGCACAGAGCTATCTGGAAGCGAGCCTTTCGGCGCGCCCATGCCGGGCCGCGCACGTCGCCCTTGCCAAGCTGTTCGACCGAATGGGGCGGACCGACGAGGCGAATCGGCACCTCCGCGCGAGCACCGACAAGGAGGTCGCCCTCGGTACTCCGTCCGAGCGTCAGGTCTGACTAGATCCCGAGGCCCGCGAGTTGCTTCTCCGGGTAGCGCGTACCGGAAGCGACGCCGGCCGGGAATGCCTGGGACAGCTCCGCGATCTCGGCTGCGCTCAGGCCGATGTCCGCGGCAGCAGCGTTTTGTTCCAGGTAGGCACGGCGCTTCGTCCCCGGAATGGGGACTAGGTCTTCACCTTGAGCGAGGACCCATGCGAGCGCCACTTGCGCGGGCGTGGTGTTGTGCGCCGCTGCAAGGCGTTCCAGCGGCCGGAGCAGTTCGACGTTTCGCTTCAGGTTGTCCGGATTGAACCGCGGGTGGTCGCGCCGGCGATCCTTGGGCTGGAGCGCTTCCAGCGTCTTGATCGTGGCGGTCAGGAAGCCTCGCCCGAGGGGCGAGTACGCCATGAATCCGATCCCGAGCTCGCGGCAGGTGGGGAGGATGTCCTTCTCGATATCGCGCGACCACAGGGAATACTCGGTTTCGAGCGCGACCAGAGGATGCACCTTGTGCGCGCGCCGAACAGTCGCCGCCCCCGCCTCCGACAGCGCGAGATAGCGCACTTTTCCCTGGTCGACCAGCTTCTTCATCGCGCCCACCGTGTCCTCGATCGGCACCTTTGGGTCGACGCGATGGAGGCCGTAGATGTCGATCATGTCCACGCCCAAGCGCTCGAGCGAAGCGTCGCATGCGAGCGGCACATATCCCGGATGTCCCGCGGACAGACCCTCCGGCGGCTTGAAGCCGCTCAAGCCGAGGTTGCCGAACTTGGTGGCCAGAAGGACCCGGTCGCGTTTGCCCCTGAGGGCGCGTCCGATCAGTCCTTCATTGGTGCCGGCCCCATAGGCGTCCGATGTAACGATCAGATTGATGCCGAGGTCGATCGCGCGCTGGATGGTTGCGATCGATTCTGCTTCACTCGGCTCGCCATAGATTCCGGTCATGCCCATGCATCCCAGGCCGAGTGCCGACACCACCGGTCCGTTCTTTCCCAGCTTGCGTGTTTTCATCTTGGTCCTTTCTTCGGTATGGTCATGACTCATTCGCTGGAAAGCCAGTCTCTCGGCCGCAGGAATTCACGATAGAGCCTATCCTCCGGGCTGGAGGGTTCAGGCTTCCAGTCATAGCGCCATTTCACTATGGGAGGCAGGGACATCAATATGGACTCGACTCGGCCGCGCGACTGCAATCCGAACAGGGTTCCACGATCGTAGACGAGATTGAATTCGACGTAGCGGCCGCGCCGATATGCCTGAAAGTCCCGCTCGCGCTCGCCGTAGGGAAGCCCGCGCCTGCGCTCGACAATTGGCAGGTATGCGGGAAGGAAGTGGTCAGCCACGCTTCGCGTGAGCGCGAAGCAATGATCGAAGCCCCTGTCGTTGAGGTCGTCGAAGAAGATACCGCCTATTCCCCGAGGTTCATCCCGATGCCTGAGAAAGAAATACTCGTCGCACCAGCGCTTGAAGCGTGGATAACGTTCCCCTCCGAATGCGTCGAGCGCTTCGCGACAAACCCGGTGAAAGTGGTGCGCATCCTCCTCGAAGCCGTAGTAGGGAGTGAGGTCCATGCCCCCTCCGAACCACCAGACGGGCTCGCTGCCTTCCCTAGTCGCAATCAGAAACCGGACGTTCATGTGGACTGTCGGAACGAACGGGTTCCGGGGGTGCAGCACGAGCGAAACGCCCATCGCCTCGAAGGCACGCCCGGCCAGCTCGGACCGCGACGCGCTCGCTGCCGGCGGGAGCCGCTCTCCAGCAACCTTTGAGAAGTTGACCCCGCCGCGCTCGAATAGCCCGCCTTCCTCAACGATGCGGCTGTCTCCTCCCCCGCCCTCCGCGCGGTCCCAACTGTCGCGGCGAAAACTCTTGCCATCGACGCGTTCCAGCTCCGCAACGATGCGGTTCTGCAGGCCGACCAGGTAGTCGCTCACCGCCGCCGGGTTCATGATTGGCCGCCCGGCGCCTGTTGTCTTCGCGCAGCCACAGCGCGAGAACCGATGTCGCGCCGGAACTGCATCCCGTCGAAGCGAACGCCATCGAGAACCTGATACGCGCGCCTTTGCGCGATCTTGATCGAGTCGCCGAGGGCGGTAACGCAAAGCACGCGGCCACCGTTGGTGTAGACCGCGCCATCCTTGAGCACAGTGCCCGCGTGAAACACCCGGTAGTCCTCGCCCGCTTCGGGGAGCCCGGAGACGACGTCGCCCTTCTTTGGATCGTCTGGATATCCGGCCGCAGCAACGACGACTCCCAATGCGGCACGCCGATCCCATTCCACATGAACCCGGTCCAGCGCGCCGTCCATGGCATGCTCGATCAAGTCGAACAAATCGCTTTTCAGGCGCAGCAGAATCGGCTGCGTTTCCGGATCCCCCAGGCGGCAGTTGAATTCGAGCACCCGGGGATTTCCGGAGCTGTCGATCATCAGGCCGGCGTAGAGAAACCCGCTGTAAGGCCGGCCCTCCGAGGACATGCCCGCGAGCACCGGATGCATGATCTCCCGCACAACGCGCGCGTGCAGCGCGGGCGTCACCACGGGCGCCGGTGAGTACGCCCCCATGCCGCCGGTATTGGGTCCTTGGTCGCCGTCCCTCAAACGCTTGTGATCCTGGCTGGTCGCGAGCGGCAGCACATGCTGGCCGTCGGCGAGCACGATGAAACTTGCCTCCTCTCCTTCGAGAAACTCCTCGATGACAACGCGATGACCGGCCGCCCCCATAGTACGCTCAACCAGTATGCGGTCGATCGCCCGGTGGGCGTCGGCAACGCTCGATGCCACAAAGACGCCTTTTCCTGCCGCGAGACCGTCCGCTTTCACGACGATGGGTACCCCGCGCGCGTCAACATAGTCGTGGGCGGGGCCGGCTTCACCGAAACTCGCGTATGCCGCAGTGGGGATGCCGTGCCGCGTCATGAATTCCTTGGCGAACTGCTTGGAGCTTTCCAACTGCGCGCAGGCCTGGGTCGGGCCGAATATTCGCAGCCCTCGCGAGCGGAAGGAATCGACGATACCTTCCGCGAGCGGGGCCTCAGGGCCTACCACCGTGAGATGGATCTTTTCCGCAAAGGCGAAGTCGGTCAGCTTGTCGATCCCGAGAATGGCAAGGTTCTCAAGCCCCGATTCGCGAGCGGTGCCGCCGTTGCCCGGGGCAACGAAGACCTTTTGCACGCGCGGGCTCTGCGCAAGACGCCAGGCAATCGCATGCTCCCTGCCGCCTGAACCGATGACCAGAACCTTCATGAGCGGGACCGCGGATCGACTCCATCAATGCCGGAAATGTCGTACGCCCGTGAACACCATGGCGAGGCCGAGTTCGTTCGCGGCAGCCACGATTTCCTCGTCGCGCACGCTGCCTCCCGGCTGGATGATCGCTTTGGCGCCGGCGCGCGCCACGATATCCACACCGTCCCGGAATGGAAAGAACGCATCCGACGCGACCACCGAACCCGCCAGACTGAGTCCCGCGCTTTGCGCCTTGACCACCGCTATGCGTGCGCTGTCGACGCGGCTCATCTGGCCCGCGCCGATACCGAGAGTGCGGCCCTCCGCGCAGAACACGATTGCGTTGGACTTGACGAACTTGGCCGTGTGCCAAGCGAACAATAGATCGGCGATTTGGGCTGGCGTGGGCTTGAGTTTCGTGACCGGGCGCAATTCACCTGCGTCCAGGGCGCGTGCGTCCGGGGTCTGCACGAGCACTCCGCCTCCAACGCGCTTGAAATCGTATGTCTGGGCAGCGCGTGCAAGCGGGATCGACAACAGTCTGACAGTAAGCTTGGCCGCGAGGACCGCGAGTGCTTCGGCGTCGAACTCGGGCGCCACCACGACTTCGACGAACTGCTTGGCGACGGCTTCGGCGGCGGCCCGGCCGAGGCTGCGGTTGAAGGCGATGACGCCTCCGAACGCCGAGGCCGGATCGGTGGCGAAGGCGCGCTCGTAGGCCTCGCGGGGCGAGCTTCCGATCGCGACGCCACACGGGTTGGCGTGCTTGACGATTACGCAAGCCGGCTCGTCGAATGTCTTGGCGCACTCCCAGGCGGTGTCGGCATCCGCGATATTGTTGTAGGAAAGGTCCTTGCCGGAATGCTGCATGAGCCCGGCGATCCCGCCGGGAGCGGGATCGGCATCTCGATAGAATGCGGCCGCCTGGTGCGGGTTCTCCCCGTAGCGGAGGTCGCGCAATTTTTCAAACTGCAGCGTGAGGCGGTCGGGAAAGGCCGAGCGTTCTCCCTTGTCATCCAGTGCGGTGAGATAGTTGGCGATTTGGGCATCGTATGCGGCGGTGTGCGCAAACGCTTTCCGCGCAAACGCAAAACGCGTGGCCTCGGTTACGGCACCTCCGTGCTCCCGCATTTCCGCGAGCAACCGGGGGTAGTCCGAGGGGTCGACCACGGCGATGACGCCCGCGTAGGTCTTGGCGGCTGCGCGCAGCAGGCTCGGTCCCCCTATGTCGATATTCTCCAGCGCCTCCTCGAGAGGGCAGGACGGGTCGGCAACGGTCTTCGCAAACGGATAAAGGTTGACGACGACCAGATCGATGGGGTCGATGCCTGCGGCCTGGATCTGGGCCATATGCGCCGGGGAATCGCGCCGGGCGAGGATGCCGGCGTGCAGTCGCGGATGCAGAGTTTTCACGCGGCCGTCCAGCATTTCAGGGAAACCGGTGTATGCCCCGACCTCGGTGACGGCCACGCCGGCCTCCCTGAGCCGCTTCGCGGTGCCACCCGTCGAGAGAATCCGGACGCCGAGCTGCGCGAGCCCCTGCGCAAGCTCGGCCAGGCCGGTCTTGTCGGATACGCTGACCAGCGCGGTCCGGATGGAAATCTTCATGGAGTCGAGAGTCAGATTAGAGCATCGCCGAGGGTACAACGAACTCTCAACCGTTACGACCTACATCTTGATCTTGAGCGACTGAAGTTTCTTCCGCAAAGTATTGCGGTTTATTCCGAGCATTTCCGCGGCGACCGACTGGTTCCACTGAGCGCGGTCGAGCACGATTTCGAGCATCGGGCGCTCGACGTTCCTGAGCACCATGTCGTAGATTGCCCGCGGCTTGGCACCGTCCAGGTCCTTGAAGTAGCGCTCCAGGGAGCGCCGCACGCAGTCCGCGATCTCGCTCGTCTGCCTCATGCCGCGAGTTCCTCCTCGTAGCGCAGACGCAGATGCTCGCATGCGAGCTGCCCGAAGAATTGGTTCACGGCAGCCAACTGCTCTTCGCAGGTCTCGAGCTGATTCATGCGATGTCTGAAACCCGCAGATCCGGCGAGTCCCTTGGTGTACCAGGAGATGTGCTTGCGCGCGACCTTGACGCCGGTTTGGAAACCGTAGAACGAATACAAATCCCGCAAATGCGCAACCAGCACCGAGTGGATCTCCGAAACCAGGGGCGCGGGAAGTTTCTCGCCAGTGGCGAGATAGTGTTCGATCTCGCGAAAGATCCAGGGGCGGCCCTGGGCGGCGCGCCCCACCATGATGCCGTCAGCGCCGGTATATTGAAGAACTCGCCGCGCCTCTTCCGGAGAGGTGATGTCGCCGTTCGCGACCACGGGCAGGCGCGTAGTCCGCTTGACTTCGCGGATCGTATCGTACTCAGCGCGTCCGGAGAATCCGCACGCGCGAGTGCGCCCGTGCAATGACAACAGCTTTATTCCGCTGTCTTCCGCAATCTTCGCGACTTTGAGTGCGTTCCTGTTGAGCGGATCCCATCCGGTGCGGAATTTCAGAGTGACAGGCACGTCCACTGCTTTGACGACTGCGTCGAGGATGCTGCCCACCAACGGCTCGTCCTTCAGCAAAGCCGAGCCCGCCATGGTGTTGCAGACTTTCTTCGCCGGGCAACCCATGTTGATGTCGATGATCTGCGCGCCTCGATCGACGTTGTAGCGGGCGGCCTCGGCCATCATGGCCGGGTCGGCACCCGCGATCTGCACGGAAATCGGTTCTACCTCTCCTTGGTGATCGGCCCGCCGGCGCGTCTTCTCGCTGCCCCACAACAAGGAGTTCGACGCGACCATCTCGGACACGGCCAAGCCTGCGCCGAACTTCTTGCATAGCTGGCGAAACGGCCGGTCAGTGACCCCGGCCATTGGCGCGACTAACAAATTGTTGCGCAGCGTGTATGAACCAATTCGCATCGACGATCGGGAAAAGTTCTCCGAGGGGAGCGCAATTCTATACCCAAAACTAGCCCGCTAGGGAAGAGCGCTCGTCTCCGGAAAAGAAAAAATTTCTACCGCCAAAGATTTCTTTCATCACGGCGGCGCAACACGACCGTGTGTGCTCTAGGGCAGCGCGCGCGTCCCGAAAATCATGCGGCGCGCAAGGAAATTCCGAGCCGGCGGGCACGTATCGAGCAAAGCCAGTCCCGCGCCGCGTGCCGCCGCGAGAGGCGGAAGCGGACTCGAGAAGATTCTGGTGAAGAAATCGGTGACTCCGATTGTGGCGTTGCGGTCGATTCGCCGCTTGCGAACATATCGCGTGACAAACCGATCGGTCCCGATTTCATCTATGCCGGCATCAAGCAACATCTGAGCCAGTTCCCATGCGTCGCGCAAACCGAGGTTGAATCCCTGGCCGGCCACCGGGTGAAGCGTCTGCGCCGCGTTTCCCACCGAGAGAATTCTTGGACCGGGACTCGGAGAGCCGCGGCGTAGCCAGAGCGGAAATGCGAAACGCCGGCTTACGGTCTTGAACCCGCCCATCCTGCCCCCGAAGGCGTCGCGCAAGGCCGCGAGGAAATCGTCATCGGAAAGTCCGAGCAGCGATGTCGCGGTGGCCGGCCGCACGGTCCAGACCAGAGCATAGCGGCTGCCATGGGGCAGCAATGCGAGCGGCCCCTCGGTCGTGAAGCGTTCCCAGGCGACGCCGCTGCGTGGACGTTCCACGGCGACTTCCGCGACGATTGCCTGCTGGCGGTAGTCTCTCTGATATTCCCAATCGCGGTTTCCCCCGCCGTCGGCCAGCACCAGCAAGCGTGCACGGAGAGTGGTTTCATCAGAGAGCTTTAGCACAACGCCATCCGCGCGAGTCTCCCAGCCCCGCAGGGAGGCAGGCAGAGCCGCAGGGAGCCGGTCCGCAAATTGCCTTACGATCTCCGAATAGGAACTCACATATCCCAATGCGGGCAAGCCGTGTTCGGATCCGTGCATCACGGTTCTGCCGAACCCTTGGCGGGTGACATGGACCGTCCTGATCGGCGTATTCGGAATTCTCGCCCAGACTCCCAGCCGTTCCAGAATGAGACGGCTGCCATAGGACAGCGCGATCGGGCGATCTGCAGCGTCCGGATCCCCGGCAACCCGCGCGACAGAAATCGGAGCCTGGGACAGGGCGAGCGCGAGCGCGCAGCCCACTGGCCCGCCACCGGCGACTGCGACGTCCGTTTCCCGAGCCTCAGCCACGGCCGACGAGCGCCTCGATATCCTGGATCGTCTTGGGCGCGTCGGCCGTCAGCACTTCGCACCCGGAGTGGGTTACTACGACGTCATCCTCTATGCGCACGCCGATGTTCCAGAAATGCGCGGGAACGTTTTCGGCCGGTCTTACATAGCATCCGGGCTCTACGGTGAGCGTCATCCCGGGCTGGAGGGGCCGCCACTCGCCTCCGGCCTTGTATTCTCCTGCGTCATGAACGTCGAGGCCGAGCCAGTGACCGGTGCGGTGCATGTAGAAGCGCTTGTAAGCCTCGGTCTCCACGACCTGTTCCGGAGTGCCCGTGCACAAACCAAGATCGACGAAGCCTCGAGCCAGCGTATTTACGGCGGCTTGATGCGGCTCGTCCCAGCGGCTGCCGGCCCTGACGGCGGCCATGGCCGCCGCCTGGGCCGCCAGCACCAGTTCATAGATGTCCCGCTGCGGGCCGCTGAATCTTCCGCTCACCGGAAAGGTGCGCGTCAGGTCCGACGCATAGCCGTCCAACTCGCAGCCCGCGTCGATCAGCAGCAATTCGCCGTCGGCGAGCTTGGCGTTGTTGTCGCGGTAATGCAGGACGCAGGCGTTGGCGCCCCCGGCCACGATGGGCCAGTAAGCCGGGTACTGTGCCCCGCGGCGGCGGAACTCGTACAGCAGCTCGGCCTCTATCTCGTATTCACTGCGCCCGGGGCGGGTGGCGCGCATGGCACGCTCGTGAGCTGCCGCCGAGATTGCCGCCGCACGCCGCATGATGGCGAGCTCGCCGTCGTCCTTGACGAGACGCATCTCGTCGAGAACGGCACGCACATCGCGGATCTCCGCGGGCGCAGCAACGCCGGCGCGGGCCTGTCCGCGGATCTGGTTCAAGCAACTCATGATGCGCGCGTCCCATACCGCGTCGGCTCCCGGGGCGTAGTAGAGCATGGGCTGATCGGCGATCAATTTCGGCAGCAGCTCGTCGAGGGCTTCGACAGGATGGGTTTCGTCGACGGCGAATGCAGCCTTTGCCCCTTCCGGACCATGGCGAAAGCCGTCCCAAATTTCGCGCTCCGGGTTCCGCTGGCGGCAAAACAGGACGGACCTGGCTTGAGCCCCAGCGACGACTGCGAGCACGGCCTCAGGCTCGGGAAAACCGGTGAGGTAGTAGAAGTAGCTGTCGAAGCGGTACAGGTAGTCGCTGTCGCGATTGCGAATGCGCGGCGGCGCCGTGGGAACTATCGCGATGCCCGACGCCATGCGTTGCTGCAGCGCCTGACGGCGCTCTGCGTATCGGGAGACGTTCGTGCTTGTATCCATTCAGGGATTTTCGTCTGCTTTCTCTCGACGATCAAGCGACAAGCGCGTTCAGCGCGTCGAGCCGCTCGGGCGTACCGACATCGTGCCAGACTCCGAAATGGATTTCGCCGCTCACCTGCCGGTGTGCCATCGCCGCGCGCAATAGCGGAGCAAGCTGTCCCTTGGACCCCGGGCTGATGCCCTCGAAAAGTTCCGCACGATAGAGGCCTATTCCGCTGAAAGTCCATCTGGGTTCGCCTTCGGCAAGGACTTCATCGCCATCCAGGCCGAAATCTCCCTGCGGATGATGCACTGGGTTCGGCACCAGAACCAGATGAGCGAGATTTCGTGAAAGCTCGCGTTTCGCGAGAGACGCGAAGTCGAAGTCGCAGAAAATATCACCATTGACCGCGACGAAGGGCTCCTTGCCCAGCAGCGACAACGCTTTGCTGATCCCGCCCGCGGTCTCCAGAGCCTGTACCTCGCGGGAGTAGCTGATGGCGACGCCGAAGCGGGCGCCATCGCCGAGCGCGGACTCGATCATGTCGCCGAGATGCGCGTGGTTGATCACGATCTCGCGCAAACCGGCGCGGGCAAGGGATTCGACGAGCCATTCGATGAGCGCCTTGCCGCGCACATCCAGCAGCGGCTTCGGTTTCACGTCCGTGAGAGGGCGCATGCGCACGCCGCTTCCCGCGGCCAGAATCATGGCCTTCATCGGACGCCTGGCGGCAAGCGCATCTGGAGTCGCGGTGCGCTCAAGACGCGTAACCGACGCGTTGTTCCAGTGACCGGAGCCCATCGAGCAGGCGCGCGAGGGGCGCAAGCTCGCTGTAGCGCTCGCACGTCCGCTGCAAATAGCTCATGACCAGCGGCTGGTCCTTCAAGTACGCCTCCTTGCCGTCGCGAAAGCAAAGACGCGCGAAAATTCCCAGGACCTTGAGGTGGCGCTGGGCTCCCATCCATTCGAAATCCCTGTAGAAATCGGCGAAATCGGCGCTAACGGGCAGGTGCGCCTTCCGCGCCATTTCCCAATAGCGGATGACCCAGTCGATAACCTGTTCTTCTTCCCACGAGATATAAGCGTCGCGAAGCAGCGATACGAGGTCGTAGGTGATAGGCCCATATACCGCATCCTGAAAATCAAGAATGCCGGGGCACGGTTGGCAAACCATGAGATTGCGCGAATGGTAGTCCCGATGCACGAATACGCGCGGCTGAGCCAGGTTGTTCTCGAGCAACAGGGCAAAGATCTTCTCGAGGGCGGAGTTCCGGGCTGCGTCGAGCGCGAAATTCAGTTGCCGCGCCAGGTACCATTCCGGGAAGAGGCGCAATTCCCGTTCGAGGAGCGCTCGGTCGTAAGTGCGCAGGCAACCGGGGCGGCTCGCGATCTGGATGCGCAGCAGCGAATCCAACGCCTCGCCGTAGAGTCGCCCGGCATTGTTCGTGTTGAGCGCACTGAGATAGGTCGTGTCGCCGAGGTCCGAGAGCAGCAGAAATCCCTGATGGAGATCCCGGGCGTGGATGGTGGGTACGTGCACCCCTGCCTCCGCGAAGAGCCTTGCCACCTGCACGAAGGGCCGGCAGTCCTCCTTTTCCGGCGGTGCGTCCATCGCGATAAGTGGCGGCTGGGAATCCACGCAAATGCGGAAATAGCGACGGAAGCTCGCGTCGTCGGATACGGGCGCGATTCTGAACTCACGCGGTCCGAGCGTAGCCTCCAGCCACCGTCGCATCTCTCCGAAGCGATCCAAAAATCCTCCTGAAACAAAGCATTGCCTTGACGGCGGATTTGTGCGATTTTAGCATCCGCCCCGAAAGCCCAAACTCTCTCTCCCGATTCTCTTCATGTCTTCCACCCGTGCGCTCCTCGCGGCGCTCGTGACAGTGCTGCTTCATTCGGGGGTCGCGCACGCGCAGGGACAGGGAGCAGGGTTGAAGACGGAGAGACCTTCGCCGCAGAATTCTGAATCGCTGCCGGTCCAGCTCGACGCGGACCGCATCGAGGGGACGCCCGGAAAGGAAACCAGCGCGGAAGGCAATGCAGTACTGCGCCGGGGCAACCTGTCGATACGCGCCGATTCGCTGAGATTTCTCGAGGAGGACGACTCAGTCGAAGCTCGCGGCGGCGTGCACCTGGAAAGCGAGGACAACGCCGTCAGCGGTCCTCGCCTGAGGTACCGCCTGCAGGATGCGACCGGAGAGTTCGAGAAACCGGAGTATTCCTTTCGCTCGCGCGGAAAGCCGGAGCGGCCGCCGGTTTCCGCGCGGGGACAAGCCGCGGGCATAGAGTTCCTCGGCGAGAACCGGTACCTGGTCAAGGAGGGCGTATTCACGACCTGCAAGCCCGGCGATGATGACTGGTTCCTCAGGGCCAGGGAGCTTGAGCTGGACTACACGCGCGAGGTGGGCACGGCGCGCGGAGCAAGGGTGGTCTTCAAGGGCGTGCCGATATTCGCCGCGCCGTCTTTCGATTTCCCGCTCAGCAACCAGCGCAAGTCCGGCTTTCTCCCCCCTTCATTCGGGGTCACGGGAAAAGGGGGGCCGGAGTTTTCCGTGCCCTATTACCTCAATCTCGCGCCAAACTACGATCTGACGCTCACCCCGCGCTACATGGAGAAGCGCGGCGTTCAGATCGCCGAGCAGTTCCGCTATCTGCAGCCGACCTACAACGGTGAATTCAGGGCCGAGGTGCTGCCGCACGACCAGACCGCCGACGAGAGGCGCTACGCACTCGCGTTGAATCACTATTACAGCCGGGCGGCGGCGCTCTCCGGCGGCCTCAATCTGAACAAAGTCTCGGACGACAACTATTTCACAGACCTCGCGACGCGAATCAACATTACTTCTCAAGTCACGCTGCCGCGCGAGGGTTTTCTCGCCTACGGCGGAAAGTGGTGGGAAGAGGGAAGCTATGCGGTGACCGCGCGCGTGCAGCGCTTCCAGGTCCTGCAGGACCCGACCAACCCGATCGTGCCGCCCTATGCGCGAACGCCGCAGATCACGCTTTCCGCGCTGCGCCAGGATATTGGCGGACTGGATTTCGGGACTTCCGCGGAATTCGTCCATTTCAGCCATCCGACGCTGGTTGTCGGCAGGCGCACGACCATCTATCCGAGCCTTACGTTACCGATGGTAGCGCCGGGCGCCTTCCTCACCCCGAAGCTGGGGGTTCATCAGACGTACTACTCCCTAGATCTCAATGACCCGGCGACTCCCGAAACGATCAGCCGGAATGTGCCGATATTCAGCCTCGACACTGGTCTCGTTTTCGAACGCGATGCACAGGCGCAGGGGCAGTCCGTCACACAGACTCTGGAGCCGCGCATCTACTATGTGCGCATCCCGTTCCGCGATCAGAATCAGATTCCACTCTTTGACACTGCAATCGCGGACTTCAACTATGCACAGATCTTCTCGGAAAACATCTTTACCGGGGGCGACCGCATCAACGACGCCGATCAGGTCACGGTTGCGTTCACTTCCCGCATGCTGCAGTCTTCGACTGGTCAAGAAATGCTTCGCGGCACGATCGGCCAGCGCTACTATTTCAAGGATCAGCAGGTTACGCTCAGCCCGACCGACACGCCACGCACGGAGCGGACCTCGGACTGGCTGGCAGCGCTCTCGGGGCGCGTTGCGTCGCACTGGACGATGGAGGCCGGCACCCAGTACAACCCTCACCAGCATCGTTCCGAGCGCCTGACCTTCTCGACGCGCTTTCAACCGGAGGCTTTCAAGACGCTCAACCTGAGCTACCGGTTCCTGCGGAGTGACATAACAAACGCAGCCGAAATCAAGCAGGTGGACCTGTCGGCGCAGTGGCCGCTCGGGGGCCGCTGGTTCGGCGTCGGCCGCTTCAACTATTCATTGCACGACAGGCGGATCGTCGAGAGCATAGGGGGGCTGGAATACGGTGCTGATTGCTGGACGAGCCACCTTATAGTCCAGCGCTTCGCGCTGACTGCGGGCGCTTCGACCACGGCGTTGTTTCTGCAGCTGGAACTGAACGGCTTTTCCCGGATCGGGTCGAATCCTCTTGAGGCCTTGAAGCGCAGCGTCCCGGGTTACCAGCGGATAAACCTCAAGTCGCCCGAGACGAGGACTGATGACTCCTTCAATTTCTACGATTGATGGCGGCCGGCACGCCCCGGTCGGCGCGGCGTGGCGCATGGGAAGGGCGAAGGTGATGCAGAATGCCGAAAGCAACCCGAGGCCGAGTTGCCCCTGGAGCCGACGATGAGACCGATGATAGCGTACGCCGCCATAGCGCTCGCGGCAGCCTGCAGCGGCGCGTTCGCGCAGGGCGCTCGTCCCGAGCGTGGCGCCTCGACACGGGTCGCTCTGGTCGACCGCATCGTTGCTGTGGTCAATAAGGAAGTCGTCACCCAGTTCGAGTTCCAAGAGCGGGTCGACCGGATCATGAAGCAGTTGCAGCAGCGGGGCACGGCCCTGCCGGCCCGCGACGAGATCGAGCGGCAGATTCTGGAACGCATCATCATGGAGAAGGTGCAGCTGCAGTTTGCGAAGGAGACGGGGTTGCGGGTGGACGATCTTGAGCTTGACCGCACCATAAGCCGGGTTGCGGACGGCAACAAGCTGTCCCTGACCGAGTTCCGGCGGACACTGGAGCGCGACGGGATACCCTTCGACAAATTTCGGGAGGAAGTGCGCAACGAAATCTTGGTCAATCGGCTGCGCGAGCGCGAGGTCACGAGCAAGCTCTCCGTCAGCGAGGGCGAGATAGACAATTTCCTGCTCGATCAGGGGGCAAGGAAAGACGCAACAATGGAGTACAACCTGGCGCATATTCTGGTGCGCGTTCCGGAACAGGCGAGTCCCGAGCAGCTGGCAGCCCGCCGAGCGCGGGCCGAAGAGGCAATCAAGCGGCTCGGGGAAAACGCGGATTTCGCGCAGCTCGCCGCTTCCTACTCCGACGCGCCGGACGCGCTTCAGGGCGGCGCTATTGGGTGGCGCAGCCAGGAGCGGCTGCCAGAGCTGTTCGTCGAGGCCTTGGCGAAGTTGAAGCCTGGCGAAGTGAGCGGGGTTCTGCGCTCCCCTGCGGGATTTCACGTGCTCAAGCTGATCGATTTGCGCGGCGCCGGTGCGCCCCAGCTCGTGGAGCAGGCGCACGTACGGCATATACTGGTGCGTACCAACGAGCTCGTCTCCGAGAACGAAGCAAGAAGGAAACTCCTCAACCTGCGCGATCGCATCGTGAACGGCGTGGATTTCGCGGAGCTCGCCCGCCTGAATTCGGACGACGGCTCGGCCTCTCGCGGCGGAGATCTCGGTTGGGTCTATCCCGGAGACACAGTGCCGGAGTTCGAACGTGCCTTCACGGAACTCAAGCCCATGGAGCTTAGCCAGCCGGTCAAGACTCCGTTCGGCTGGCACCTTATCCAGGTATTGGAGCGGCGCACTGCGGATATGTCGACCGACCGCAAACGCGTGGAGGCGCGACGGGCGCTCCTCGACCGCAAGGGTGATGAGGCGTACCAGGAATGGTTGCGCCAGCTGCGCGATCGCGCGTACGTCGAGCTCCGCCTCGAAGACCGGTGACGCAAACCAGCCAGGAAGGCGCCGGGGCGGGACTCGGCCTTCCCTCCCGTCCTTCCCTCATCGCCGTCACATCGGGTGAGCCCGCAGGCATCGGTCCGGATATCTGCCTGGCACTCGCGCGACACCCCGCGTCCGCCAGAGTCGTCGTCCTGGGGGACCGCAGCCTGCTCGAAAGCCGCTCGCGGCAGCTCGGCCTTGACTTGACATTGCGTGACCCTGGAGCAGCCGCGGCACCCGGATCACTTGCCTGCATGCATGTTCCGCTGGCCGCGCCCTGCCGGGCGGGCACGCTTGATCCGGGCAACGGCCGCTACGTGATCGAATTGCTGGATCGGGCCATCGCGGGGTGCAGAGAAGGTCGATTTGCCGCCATGGTGACCGCGCCGGTGCACAAGGGAGCGATCAACGACGGCGGGATTCATTTCATCGGGCACACGGAATATCTCGCAGAGCGCACGGGGGCGGATCAGGTGGTCATGATGCTGATTGGCGGCGGGATGCGCGTGGCGCTTGCGACCACGCACCTTGCGCTGAAGGACGTACCGCGCGCGCTCAGCCGGGAAGGCCTGGAACGGATCCTCCGAACCCTCTGCGCGGAGCTGGCTGGTCGATTCGGCCTCGCCGCGCCGCGGGTGCTCGTCGCGGGTCTCAACCCGCACAGTGGCGAAGGAGGCTACTTCGGGAGGGAGGAGATCGAGCTGATCGGTCCGGTTGTGGAGAAACTGCGGGCGGAGGGACTGCGGGTAAGGGGCCCGCTCCCGGCGGACACGCTGTTCACGCCCGCGCTGCTTTCACAAGCCGACTGCGCACTGGCGATGTATCACGATCAAGGCTTGCCCGTGCTCAAGTACGCCAGCTTTGGCAGAGGCGTGAACGTCACACTGGGCTTGCCGATCATTCGGACTTCGGTCGATCACGGCACGGCCCTTGAGCTTGCCGGCACGGGCAGAGCCGATCCGGGCAGCCTGATTGCGGCATTCGAGACTGCGATGGAAATGGCCCAGGCGGAGGCGCGAGCGTCGCGCTAGATCATTGCGGTGGCGACCCGGCACGTCCCGAGAAAGCGGTTTGGCCAGCATTTCCTCGTAGACCGGGAAGTCATCGCCGGTATCGTCGCGGCGATCGATCCCCAAAGCACCGATCACATCGTCGAGATAGGTCCGGGACTCGGGGCGCTCACCGCCCCTCTGCTTGAGCGGGTCAGCCACCTGCATGTCATCGAGCTTGACCGGGACTTGAGCAAGCGCCTGCGCGAGCAATACCCGGAAGGGCGCTTGACGGTGCATCAGGCCGATGTGCTGCGCTTTGATTTTGGGGCTTTGCCGGCACCGCTGAGGATCGTGGGCAATCTCCCCTACAACATCTCGACGCCCACTCTGTTCCATGTCGCCGCGACCGCGGACCGCTGCAAGGACCTGCACTTCATGCTGCAGCAGGAAGTCGTGGACCGCATGATCGCGAATCCATCGGAACCGGAATACGGGAGGCTCTCGGTCATGCTTCAGTACCGCTTCCGGATTGAGCGGCTGTTCGCGGTGCCGCCCACCGCGTTTCGGCCTCGGCCCAAGGTCCACTCTGCGGTGGTGCGCCTGGTACCGCGCCCGAAAAGCGAACTCGAGTGCGCGGACGAGGCTCTGTTTTCCAAGGTGGTCAGGAAGGCATTTTCAATGCGCAGAAAGACCGTGCGGAACTCTCTCTCGGAATTCGTTTCCGCTGCCGATATATCCGGCCTCGGGATCGAGCCGGGCCGGCGCGCAGAAACTTTCTCGGTTGCGACATTTGTCACGATTGCCAATTGGCTTGCCAGACGGCCTAACTAGACCGTCCCCGCCGCGCTCTGGCAAAATATGCAACTTGCATGATTGGGGTCGGAGGGAGATCGCGATGGGGTTGCTGGACGACCTGAAGAAACAAGCGGAATTGGTTAGAACTCAGCAGATCCTGCAGCAGAGCCTGCAGGCGGACAAGACCAAGCTGGTCGAAGAAAAGATGAAGCAGACGTTTCAGTATGTAAACGAGCTGCTCAAACAGCTCGCGGTGGTGAGGCCCACCAACCCGCTCATGTTCTCGATTCCCGGGGTCTCCAATCTAGTCGGTCTTTCGCTGGCGGACTCGTTCATTGACTACCGTCGCAAACGCATCGGCGACAGGGAGTACTACGACACCATACATTTCTTCATCAAGTGGGCTTCGGGAAACACCGTGACGATCAATTGCGACGATTCGACGACGGCACAGAAAGCCCGCGACGCGCTCTGGGCGAGCAAGGTGAAGTTCACCGAGGAGGAAAAGAAGAACTCCCGCGGAATACTCATCGGTGCGAAGTACACGTTTCCAGCCGCGATCGTTTCGGACGTCACCGTCACCGCCGACCACGAGCAGGGCCAGCTGGCGATCCAGGCCAAGAATCTGTTTGGCGTCGGAACCGAGCAACTGAACATTCCGGTGCCCGAGGTGAACGAGGCTCTGCTCGAAGACTTCGCCAAGGCGATTATCGGACAGAAGAGCAGCCTCATCGGCAGGTTCAAGGTCATGAAGGGACCCGGCGCGCCGCGGTGAGCTCGATCGCCCGATCTGGTTCGCGGAAAGAGGCGATGGGGCCACCCTGAAGCGTCTTTCGGACTATTTCCCCTCGATC
>DATBLP010000041.1:0-11618 GCA_036555245.1 Burkholderiales bacterium | reverse complement strand
CGATCATCTGGGAGGGCGGGAGCCCGGCCGGGGGCGTCAAGCCCGTGGCCCACGCCTTCACCGACATGTTCGCCCTGAACGGCACGCTCATGGCGCTTGACGTGCTCGGGCTGCCGTTCCTCGGCGTGCCGATGATGGCGCAGTTCCGCCACGACACGAAGCTGATCTCGCTCGAGTGGTTCGGCAAGCTCGACACCACCGCGCTCAAGTGGTCCACCGCGGGCGACTTCATGGTGAACGAGGGCGGCAAGAAAGTCGTCGTCAACGGCAAATCGGCCAATGCGCCGCTGCGCACGGCCGCGGGCGTCTACTGCAACGTGCGCCCTTACGGAGGCATCACCAGCGTCCGCTTCATGCCCGGCCTGCCATACTCGCAGGACAAGAAGAGGTTCAGCGTCGATCCCAAGACCGGCGTCATCCACTCCGAGATGAACACCCCGGGCGTGCGCATGGCCTACGCCGCGCGGCTCTTTCTAAAGATGGTGCACGAAACCGGACAGATCGGCCGCGTGGCCACCAAGCCCACCCAGGCGCAGGAAGACGCGGTCAACGCCGGTATCTTCCGCTGGCTGCTGCAGGGCACGAAGTTCAAGCTCAAGCGCCAGTACACGGTCGACGCCTACGAGGAGCACCGCACGAACGTGGATGCGATCGTGGCGCTCCTGCCAAAGGACTTCAAGGCTGGCATGGAGAACTGGGGCGGGGACGTCTACGAGCACATCTCCGACACCAACTTCGGCCTGCTGCTGCACGACATGATCCGTCAGCGCCCCTGTATCCTGTATGCCACGGATCTGGACGGCGACCGGCTCACCGACCTGATGGCCGACGCGCCCGACATGCTGCGCGCCTGGGGCCAGATCGTGCTCGACAAGGCCGGCGCCAAGGTCGACATGAACAGACTCTGGAAGGACATGGGCTTCACCATGACCAACGGCAAGGACATGACGAGCGTCATGTACCGCGTCCACGGCGCGCCGATTTACGAGCAAACGCTCGGCTCTGCCGATGCGATGCTGCTGCGCCTGCTGGCTGGCGACGAGACCGTGGGCGGCGAGAAACAGCCCTACGACCCGCGCATCCACTTCGTGCTGATCAACGAAGCCTACAAGGCGGCCAACCCGGGCAACGCGCACCTCGCGCAGTGGCTCGACACGCAGCTCGCCACCTTCGACAAGATCTACGGCGGCATGCGCCCCCGCTATATCGAGGGCTACAAGAAGCTCAAGGAAGCCATCCGTCCCTGGGGCGCCTGAGCCCCACGGCTCGTGCGCGCCCGAGGATACGCCGGCGCGCGCCTAAAGGTCCTTGAGCTCGCCGCGCAAGCAGCTTAGAACCTCCGCGTCGAGATCCTCCGCGAGGCAATCGAAGCTCCGCACCGCTTCCATCCCCCGCAGCCAGGTGAGCTGGCGCTTGGCGAGCTGCCGGGTGGCGTAAATGCCGCGCTCGCGCAGTTCCTCCACACCGAACTCGCCCTCGAGATGCTGCCAGGCCTGGCGGTAGCCGACACAGCGCATCGACGGAAAAGTGGGACGCAGCGCATAACGCTGCCGTAACCCGCGCAGCTCGTCCACCAGTCCCCGCTCGAGCATGGCGTCGAAGCGCGCTTCGATGCGCCGATGCAGCTCGCCCCGGTCCGAAGCGACGAGCGCGATCTCGATGAGACGGAAGGGAAGGGCGTTCTTTCTTCTCCCGACGAGCTGCGACATCGGCCTGCCCGTCATACGAAAGATCTCGAGCGCCCGCTGGATGCGCTGCGAATCGGTCGGCTTCAAGCGGGCGGCGGTCTGTGGGTCTACTTCTCCGAGCTTCGCGTGCAGCGCGGGCCAGCCGAGTTCGGCGGCTTCGGCATCGATTTGCGCGCGCACCGCGGCGTCCGACTCGGGGAGCTCCGAAAGCCCTTCGCGCAGCGCCTTGAAGTAGAGCATGGTGCCGCCGACGAGGAGCGGCGTGCGGCCGCGAGCGGAAATTTCGCGGACCAGCCTGACGGCGTCGATGCGAAACCGCGCGGCGGAATAGCTCTCGGTCGGGTCGAGGATGTCGATCAGATGATGCGGGAGCGCTGCGCGCTCGGCGGCAGAGGGCTTGGCGGTGCCGATATCCATGCCGCGGTAGACCTGCGCGGAGTCGACGCTGACGATCTCTGCCGGGAAATGGCCCGCCAGCATTGCCGACAGCGCACTTTTGCCGCTGGCCGTCGGGCCCATGAGGAGGATCGCAGCGGGTTCAGCGGCCACGCATGAAGAGCTTGTCGAGATCGGCGAGACTCATCTGATACCAGGTCGGCCTGCCGTGGTTGCACTGCCCCGAACGCTCGGTTTCCTCCATCTCGCGCAGCAGCGCATTCATTTCCGGAATCGACAACGCCCGGTTGGCGCGCACCGCGCCGTGACAGGCCATGGTTCCGAGCAACTCGTCGCGGCGTTCGGTGAGCACGCGGCTTGCCCCGAATTCGCGAACGTCTCTGAGCAAGGCGCGCGCGAGTTCAGCGGGGTCGGCATCGGCAAGCATCGCCGGGACTGCTCGTACCGCCAGCGCAAAAGGCGAAATCGCCGCGACGTCGAAACCGAGCAGGTTGAGCGTCGCGCTGTGTTCCTCGACCGTGGCCACGTCGAGACGATCGGCGTGAAAGGTCGACGGGATGAGCAGCTTCTGCGTATTCAACGCGCGTGAATCCAGCGCGGTCTTCAGCCTTTCGTAGAGAATCCGCTCGTGCGCGGCGTGCATGTCGACGAGAACCAGCCCCTGACGGTTCTGGGCGAGGATGTAGACGCCGTGGAGCTGGGCGATCGCAAACCCAAGCGGTGCCTCTTCGGCAACATTCTGGCTTGGCGTCTCGCCGGCCGCAGATTCGAGATGGCCGCGCCTCCCCGAAAACATTGAAGCGTAGCTTGGAGCCGGCTGTGCGATTCCGAGCGCAGCTTGTGTTCCCGACAACCGCGCAGATGGGCCGGATGCGAGCGGGGTCACCGAAGGGGCTTGAGTCTGGGCCGCGGAGCCGGCCAGACCTTTCACGACGGCATGAAACACGAATTGGTGCACGGCACGGGGATCGCGGAAACGGATCTCGATCTTCGACGGATGCACGTTCACATCCACCCCGTGCGCATCGATATCCAGGAACAGGACGTATGCGGGGTGGCGTTCTCCGTGGAGGACGTCGCGATAGGCCTCGCGCAGCGCGTGGGCTAGCAGCTTGTCACGCACAAAGCGGCCATTCACGAAGATGAACTGGGCGTCACGCGAAGCACGCGTGTAGGAGGGCGAGCCGACGAACCCGGACAGCTTCAGGGAGCCGCTGTTCGCATCGATCGCGCGCATGACCTGCGCGAACTCCGGGCCCAGCACCGCCTCGACCCTCCGCTCGAGCCCGGAGGGCGCAAGGCGGGTTACGACTCTGCCGTTGTGCCTGAGGGAAAAAGTGACGTCCGGGCGGGAAAGTGCCGCCCGGGTGAAAGCCTCTTCACAGTGCGCGAACTCGGTTGCCTCGCTCTTCAGGAACTTGCGCCGCGCCGGAGTGTTGTAGTAGAGATCGTTCACTTCGACCGTAGTCCCTATCGGGTGTGCCGCGGGCTGCACGGCGGCGACATCGCTGCCCCCGGCTCCCATGGTGAACGCCCGGCCCGCGCCGGCAGTGCGGCTCGACATAAGCACCCGCGCGACGGAAGCGATGCTTGCCAGCGCTTCGCCTCGGAACCCGAGCGAGCGGACGCTCTCGAGATCTTCCAGAGACGCAATCTTGCTGGTGGCGTGCCTGGCGAATGCCATCGGGAGGTCATCCCTTTCCACGCCAGCCCCATTGTCTATGACGCGAATCTGTTTGATGCCCCCGTCGATGAGAGTGACACCGATGTCGGTTGCGTCGGCGTCCAGGCTGTTCTCGACCAGCTCCTTCAACACGGACGCGGGCCGTTCGACTACTTCGCCTGCTGCGATCTGGCTGATGAGGGTGTCGGGCAGCGGGCGGATTGCGGGCACGGGTCTGTTTCTTCGCAAGGGTCCGGGTTGAGCGGCGCCGCAGCGCCATGCTGAATCCGGGCAGGGGCCAATTATATGTGACGCGGTAAAATGCGGCGGTGGAACTCTTCCTGTCCGCCTGGGATCTGCTTGTTCATCTCGATCGCCACCTCGCCACCCTGCTTCAGCAGTATGGCCCCTGGGTCTACCTTCTGCTTTTCGCCATCATATTTTGCGAAACGGGGCTGGTCGTAACGCCTTTTCTTCCCGGCGATTCGCTGCTGTTCATCGCCGGTGCGCTCGGGGCGGCCGGCGGGATCGACGTGCATCTGCTTGCAGCGCTGCTTGTCATCGCGGCGACGCTCGGCAATACCGTCAACTACTCGATCGGATATTTCCTCGGCCCGAAAGTCTTTCATTGGGAGCGGTCGCGGTTCTTCAATCGCGGGGCGCTCGATCGCGCGCACCTTTTCTACGAGAAACACGGCGGCAAGGCCATCATCATCACCCGCTTTGTCCCGATACTCAGGACCTTTGCACCTTTTGTCGCAGGAATCGCGCGCATGACCTATTTGCGCTTCACCGTCTATAACGTCGCGGGGGCGCTGGCGTGGGTGGTCTCGCTTCTGTATGCGGGATACTGGTTCGGTAACGTGCCATTCGTCAGGCAAAACCTGACGACATTCATCCTCGGAATCATTGCATTGTCGATGATGCCGCTCGTATTTGAGTATCTGCGGCATCGACTGAGGAGAGCAAAGGCCTGAAGCCCGCAGGCCGGCCCGGATCTTTCCCGGGTTCCGCCTCGAAATTCAGCGAAGATCCGCCGCTGCCAGGGTGGAGCGGGAAAGGGGCGGGTTCTTCGCGATGTAGCCCTTGATGCCTCGCAGAATCGCGCGAGCGATCTTTTCCTGGTAGGTCTTGTCGTTCAGCCGCCGTTCCTCATCGGGGTTGCTGATGAAGGCCGTCTCGACGAGGATTGAAGGAATGTCGGGGGCCTTGAGCACGGCAAATCCTGCCTGCTCTACGTTCCCTCTGTGCAGGAGATTGACCCCGCCCAGTTCCCCCAGGACGGATCGGCCGAGTTTAAGGCTGTCGCTGATCTGCGCAGTGAGACTCAGGTCGGCTACCGTCATCGCGACGTAGCGATCCTTGAGCGCTCCGATATTCACTCCGCCGATCAGGTCCGCATTGTTTTCACGTTGAGCCAGAAACTTTGCTGTGGTGCTGGTTGCACCGTGCTCGGACAGTGCAAACACGGATGACCCGCGGACGTGCGGCTTGGCGAACGCGTCGGCGTGGACCGAGACAAACAGGTCGGCCTTCACGTGTTTTGCCTTTTCGACGCGCATCCCCAGGGGAACAAAATAGTCCCCGTCCCGAGTGAGGAGTGAACGCATGTCGGGTTCGGCGTCAATCAGCTTCTTCAGCTTGCGAGCGATCGTCAGAGTAACGTTCTTTTCGTAGGTTCCGCGCCGTCCTTTGGCGCCCGGGTCCTCTCCCCCGTGCCCGGCATCGACGACGATGGTCACCAGGCGGTTCACCGTCGCGCCCGGTCGTTCGCCGCTGGGCTTGGAGGCTTGCTTTCGTTCTGCCCCGGGTTCTGCACGCTCGGCCGACTTGCCTACAGAATCATCTGGGCGCGCCGCCGGTTTCTGCAGCAGCGCCATCAGAGGGTCAAGCGGATCCAGCGGGTAGATGTCCAACACCAGGCGGTGCCCGTATTCGCCGACGGGCGACAGCAGGAAGACCTGTGGCTTGACTTCCGTCTTGAGGTCGATAGCGACGCGTGTCACGCCGGGCTTGAACTGCCCCACGCGCAGATTCGCAATGTACGGATCATTCGGCAGCACCTTTCCGGCGAAGCCTTGCTGCGCGCTCGACAAGTCGACGTCTTCAAGATCGAGAGCCAGCCGCTCGGGATTCTTCAGCAGCAGCAGACTGTGTCTGAGCGGCTGGCCTGACTCGATGGTCACGCGGGTATAGTCCTGCGCGGGCCAGATTCGCACCGCTCGCATCGGTTCCGATGGCCACGCAGCGGTGAAGAGGTTGCCGAGGATGAGAACCGCGAGCGGGGCGAGGTGCGCGAGGCGACAACTGGGCCTCGCGCGCGCCGTCAGGCGCCTCGCAGCATTTCTAGACACGGCGCACCCGTTTCGCCGAGGGTGCGGATGCTGACCTCGCGGGCCGCGCCTTTGTAGGCGAATCTGAGCTCGAGATCGGGCGGGGGCAGGGCCGCGCCAGCCCGCTCCGGCCACTCGACGAGGCAGATTCCGTCGCTCCCAAAATAGTCGGCCAAGCCCGCATCTTCGAACTCGCTTGCCTCTACGAATCTATAGAAATCAAAGTGGTATAAGTTTAATCTAGAAATAACATAAAGTTCAACTAGAGAATAGCTGGGACTCTTGACCGGACCCCGGAATCCCAGAGCGCGAAGGAGCCCCCGGATGAGAGTGGTTTTCCCGCTCCCGAGTTCTCCCCGCAGGTAAACGCGCATGCCGGGCTTCAGGCACGATGCCAGCTTTGCGCCCAGCTGCAGCGTAGCCGCTTCGTCCGCCAGCTCGGTCGACCAGTGCGTGCCCTCGGGGGGCTCGCTATCATCTGAGAAATGAATCACGCCAAGGTAGTCAGTCACTCGCGACGTGCGCGCGGTATCGATCTCGCGATGCTCGCTGCGACCATCAAGATGTGGGGAGGGGAATTGGGGTTCCAGGCGGTCGGGGTAGCGGACACGGATCTCTCGATCGCGGAGCCCCGCCTCGCCGAATGGCTCGCGCGCGGCTTCGGTGGCGAGATGGATTATATGCGAAGGCACGGTGCGAAAAGGACGCGCCCGGCCGGACTGGTCCCCGGGACGCTGCGCGTGATCTCGGCGCGCATGGACTACCGACCCAGGGCTTTGGACAGCTCGCAAGTTCTCGGCGACGGAAGCCGGGCATTCATTGCCCGCTATGCGCTCGGGCGCGACTACCACAAGGTGCTGCGGGGGCGGCTGAAGCGGCTTGCCGGGAGGATCGAGGCGGAAATCGGTGAGTTCGGGTATCGGGTGTTTACCGACTCGGCGCCGGTTATGGAAGTGGAGCTCGCACGCAAGGCAGGCCTGGGCTGGCGCGGCAAGCATACCTTGCTGCTCTCGCGGGAAGCGGGATCGTTCTTCTTTCTCGGTGAGATCTACACGGACCTGCCCTTGCCCGCGGATGCTCCGGTCAGCGAGCATTGCGGGACCTGCAAAAAGTGTATCGACATATGCCCGACGAGTGCGATCGTTGCTCCCTACCTTGTCGATGCGCGGCGCTGCATTTCCTACCTGACCATCGAATTGAAGGGCAGCATCCCCGTTGCGTTGAGGCCCCTGATCGGCAACCGGGTCTATGGCTGCGACGACTGCCAGCTTGTGTGCCCCTGGAACCGCTATGCCCGGATCAGCGAGGAGCCGGATTTCCGGGTGCGAAATGGTCTGGACTGCGCCGAGCTGGTCGATCTGTTCGGCTGGACCGAAGCCCAGTTCTCGCGGCGCATGTCTGGCAGCGCGGTCCTGCGAGTCGGGTACGAGCGCTGGTTGCGCAATCTCGCCGTGGGTCTCGGCAACGCACCTGCGGGCACGCGTGTCGTTGAGGCGTTGCGTTCGCGAGCCTCGGACCCGTCGGCGCTGGTGCGCGAGCATGTTGCCTGGGCGCTCGCGCGCCATGGGGCCACCTGAGCGATCTATTCTCCTCGCGCGGGCTCGTTTGCTATAATGCCCGGGCTTGTTATCCATCCCATCCAGCGGTTCCTTCCGTCATCGCTTGCTGATTCTTCGGCCCGGAGGGCCAAGAGAGACCTCGTTTGCCGAGTTTTTCTGACCTGGGTTTGCTGCCCGAACTGCTGAAGGCCGTTGCCGAGCGGGGTTACACCGAGCCCACGCCGATCCAGGCGCAGGCAATTCCGTTGGTGCTGCAGGGACGCGACGTCTTGGGAGGCGCCCAGACCGGGACCGGCAAGACCGCAGGATTCACGCTGCCGCTCTTGCAGCGGCTCGCGCGGCACGCCAATTCCAGCGCTTCGCCGGCGCGCCATCCGGTTCGCGCACTCATACTTACCCCGACTCGCGAGCTTGCGGCGCAGGTCGAGGAAAGCGTGCGAACCTACGGGCGCTACATCGGCTTGCGCAGCACCGTCGTATTCGGCGGCATCGATATGAAGCCGCAGACTGCAGCCCTTCGCCAAGGCGTCGAATTTCTGGTCGCCACTCCCGGGCGGCTGCTCGATCATGTGCAGCAGAAGGCGGTGAACCTCCATCAAGTCGAGGCTTTCGTGCTCGACGAGGCCGATCGCATGCTTGACATGGGCTTCATTCCCGACGTGCGACGCATCATGGCGCTGCTGCCCAAGCAGCGCCAGAACCTCCTCTTTTCCGCGACGCTGACCGGCGAGATCCGAACGCTTGCCGAATCGTTCCTGCACGACCCGGTCTTGGTTCAGGTGGCGCGCAACAACACGGCGGCGGAGTCGGTCACGCACCTGGTGCACCCGGTCAGGCGCGAACGCAAGCGCGAGCTGCTCGGCTACCTGATCCAGTCGCGCGATCTGCGCCAGGTTCTCGTTTTCACCTCGACTCGTATCGGAGCCAACCGTCTTGCCTACCAGCTCAATCGCGATGGAATTCACACTGCCGCGATTCACGGGGACAAGAGCCAGCCGGAGCGGCTGCAGGCCCTCGACGATTTCAAATCGGGAAAGGTCAGAGTGCTGGTGGCGACCGATGTGGCTGCGCGCGGCCTCGACATCGAGGACCTTCCACATGTCGTAAACTTCGAACTTCCCGGCGCGCCCGAGGACTACGTGCATCGCATAGGCCGTACCGGAAGAGCGGGTGCGAGCGGCGAGGCAATATCGCTGGTGTGCGCGGAGGAGCACGAGCGGCTCGAGGCTATCGAGAAGACGGTACGGCTCAGCATCCCGAGAAAGATTGTTCCCGGATTTGAGCCCGAGCTCAGCGTGGCTCCTTCGATCATGGGGGCTTCGAATCGCCGGCGGGAGGCACTGCCGCGGGAGCGCAGGCCGCGACACTCCAATCAGGAGCGCGATCGCGGTGCGCGTAGCGGCCAAGGTCTGAAAAACATCGACCCGATTTTCAGCTCCCCGTACAAGCCGGCGCAGGTCGTGCAGGTGGCACGCGAAGCGACCCCCGCCCAACGGGCGCCTCGCCAGGTCGCAGCGCTGCTCGGCGGGCTTCCCAAGAGCAGCAAGTAGCTTCGCTAGTCCTGCCGGAACGGGCTGCGCTCGTTCAGCTCGTCAACGTAGCGTTCGATTCCTGCCGATTCGCGGGTGAGAAAATTCTCGACCGCATCGGAGAATTCCGGGTGCTGCAGCCAGTGGACGGACCACGTCTGTACCGGCATGAATCCCCGTGCGAGCTTGTGCTCCCCCTGCGCGCCGCCCTCAAAGACGCGAATGCGCCGTTCTATGCAGAACTCCATGGCCTGGTAGTAGCACACCTCGAAATGAAGCAGCGGGACGTGCCTCAGCGCCCCCCAATAGCGGCCATACAGCGTGGTCGGCGTGAAGATATTGAGCGCGCTGGCGACTGGCTTGCCGTCCAGCTCGGCGATCACCATGAGAAGATGCTCGGGGAGCGCTTGGCCGAGCTGCTCGAAGAAGCTCAAGTTGAGATAGGGGGTGGAGCGATGCGCCCGGTAGGTGCTGCTGTAGCAGCGCGCGAACAAATCCCATTGCGCCTCGCCGATCTCGTTTCCCGTTAGCCGCCTGAGTTGTACTCCGGTCTCGCGCACCCTATGGCGCTCCTGGCGGATCTTCTTTCGCTTGACCGAAGTCAGGTATGCGAGAAACTCCTCGAAACTCGCGTATCCGCGGTTTTCCCAGTGGAACTGGACCGAGCGGCGCAGCAGCATTCCCGCACCCTCCATTTCCCGTGCCTCGGCCTCGGGCGGAAAAAGCACGTGAAGCGACGAAGTTTCGCGCGCGAGCTGGAGCGCGGAGCGAACCAGGATGCTTCGGGTGGTGCTGTCACGCGCAAGGAGACGCGATCCGGTGATTGGAGAAAAAGGAATCGCGCTCAGCAATTTGGGATAGTAGGCGAGCCCGTGGCGGTGGTACGCCTCCGCCCACGCCCAGTCGAAGACATATTCACCATAGGAATGCGATTTGAGATAGAGGGGCATTGCGCCGATGAGGGCGGCGTCCTGCCACAGCGTGAGGTAACGCGGCCGCCAGCCGGTCCGCTCGCAGGCGCAGCCGGTCTCGTGGAGCGCATGCAGGAATTCGTGACGCAGAAACGGGTGACCCGCGGCGAGCGCGTTCCAGGCCTTTGGCTCTACGGCTCCCAGCGAATCCAGGACCCGAATCGACGGAGTGTCTTCCTGCATCGGCTACCTTGGTCCGGCGTTTCTCGATTATAGAGGTCCGCGCTTTCGCCGGCGCGGCTGCTGCTGCGGCGATGCTAAACTTGCAGAATGGCGAGCACCGTCAAGATCGCGATCGCCCAGATCAATTGTACGGTCGGCGACCTTTCCGGCAACACCGCCAAGATACTCGAATACTGCCAGCGGGCGCGAGACGCTGGCGCGGCCCTGGTGGTCACGCCCGAGCTTGCGTTGTGCGGCTATCCCCCGGAAGATCTGCTCCTTCGCGACGGGTTCTACAAGGACTGCGAGGCTGCGTTGTCTCGCCTTGCGAGCAGGGTTCACGGCGTGACCCTCGTGGTCGGTCATCCGCACCGTTTTGGGGGTCAACGCTACAACGCCGCATCGGTAGTCCAAGATGGCAGGGTAATCGAGACCTACCACAAGCATACCTTGCCGAATTACACGGTGTTCGACGAGGAACGCTATTTCGCCTCCGGCACGCAGGCGTGCGTGTTTCGTGTGGGAGGGGTCAGCTTTGGAGTGAATATTTGCGAGGACAGCTGGGGCCCCCAGGGGCGACTGCGCACGCGGCCGCGGGCCGGGGAAGTCGGCGCCGAGCTCCCGGCTGCATCGGCGCCGCAAGGGGCGCGCGTTGCCGGCGCCCAGGTCTTGTTGGTGCTGAACGCTTCGCCCTACCACATGGGAAAGCAGGAAACCCGCCACGACGTCATGCGCGAGCGGGTGGCCGAGACCGGCATGGCCCTCGTCTACGCCAACATGGTGGGCGGGCAGGATGAGCTCGTCTTCGACGGCGCCTCCTTTGCGCTCGATCGTCTGGGGCGCGTCTCCTCCCAACTGCCGCAGTTCGAGGAGGTGTTGGGCATCCTGACCGTTGTGGATGGCGATGTGCAACCGGGTGTCGTCGCAAGTGCGGAATCGCCCGAGGCGCAGGTCTACAGGGCCCTGTGTCTTGGCGTGCGCGACTACATCGACAAGAACGCATTTCCGGGCGTCCTCATCGGCCTTTCGGGCGGGGTCGATTCGGCGCTGACGCTCTGCATCGCTTGCGATGCTCTAGGTCCGAAACGCGTGCGCGCCATCATGATGCCGTCGCAGTACACCTCGGACATGAGCCTAGAAGATTCCCGGGAAATCGTCAGGAACCTGGGCGCGAGCTACGTCGAGATCCCGATCCGCCCGGTGTTCGACGCGTTTCTCGCGTCTCTTGCGCCGGAGTTTGCCGGGCTCGCTGCCGACACGACGGAGGAAAATCTCCAGGCCCGAATCCGCGGCACGACCTTGATGGCGCTCTCCAAC
>DATBLP010000027.1:0-16716 GCA_036555245.1 Burkholderiales bacterium | reverse complement strand
CGCGAGATCGGGATCGAGATGTCGTGCTTGATGTTCGGGCCTTCGCGGGCTTGCGCCTCGGAGATGAATTCGCGCAGCTTCCAGAGGGCCTGCGATTGGGCTTCGCTGCTGGCGACCGCCGCGTCGATGATGGTTTCGTCCTCGAGGGCGGCTTCGAGCACGCCATCAACCAGCGTTCTGACGCCCTCGCCCGGCCGGGTGTCCGAGAGCTCCATCAGCGCGTAGTGAGGAAACCGGCGCGGGAAGGGCGCGGCAGTGTCCTTGAAATGCTTGAGGACGAGGGAAAGGCAGAAATCGGAGAACAGCTCGAAAGCCGTGAGCCGCTCGCCGCAGGCTTCGAGCGCCCGCTCGAGCAGCACCAGAGCCTTTTCCGGAGTTTGCAACGCCGCCACTGCGGTCGCCCGCGATCGCGGCAGCGGGAAGAGCTTGAGCACGGCCGCGGTGATGACGCCGAGCGTGCCTTCCGCGCCGATGAAAAGCTGCTTCAGGTCGTAGCCGGTGTTGTCCTTGCGCAGCCCGCGCAGGCCATCCCATGTCTCCCCCGACGGCAGCACGACCTCGAGCCCCAGTACGAGCTCGCGAGCATTCCCGTATCTCAGCACCGCGGTGCCGCCGGCATTCGTGGAGAGGTTGCCGCCGATTTCGCAGCTCCCTTCCGCGGCGAGGCTCAGGGGAAGGAGCCGACCGGCGTTTTCCGCGGCCTTCTGCAGGCTGGCCAGGACGCAGCCTGCCTCGACCGTCATGGTGTTGTTGCGGGCGTCGATCGCCCGGACCCGGTTCATTCGCGACAAATTTAGGACGATCTGCGAGCCGCTTGCGTCGGGCGTCGCCGCGCCGCAGAGGCCGGTATTTCCGCCTTGGGGAACGATTCCGGCACGCGCTTCGGCGCAGACGCGCACGACCTGTGCCACCTCGGCCGTCGAGGCGGGGCGAACCACGGCCAGCGGCTTGCCGTAATAGCGCTTGCGCCAGTCGGTCGCGTAGGGGAGAAGCTCCTCCGGCGCTGTAATGAGTCCGGCCCCTCCCACTACGGCGCGAATCCGCTCCAGGACCGCGCTCACGCCGCCCTCCCGCGACGAGTCGGGACGGGGAACCCCACGTCAGCCCACCGTTCTTAGAGCGTCACGCATCTGCGCGATGGTCGCGCGGTAGTCCCTGGAACCAAAGATGGCCGATCCGGCTACGAAAGTGTCGGCTCCCGCGCGGGCGATGCCGGCGATGTTCCCGGCGTTCACTCCGCCGTCCACCTCGAGCATGATGGCGCGTCCCGTATTCCGCGACACCTCGTCTATGCGCTTACGCGCGAGCTGCAGCTTCTCCAGCGCCTGCGGAATGAATTGCTGCCCGCCGAAGCCCGGATTCACCGACATGATGAGCACGAGGTCGAGCTTGTGCAGCACGTGATCGAGGCAGGAGAGGGGCGTTGCGGGATTCAGTACGAGGCCTGCCTTGCAGCCGGAGTCCTGGATCAGGCCGATGGTGCGATCGACGTGGTCGCTCGCCTCGGGGTGAAAGCTGATGATATTGGCCCCCGCGCTCGCGAAATCCGGAACGATGCGGTCCACCGGCTTTACCATGAGATGCACGTCGAGGATGCTCTTGGTGAGCGGGCGAATCGCCTGGCAGACGAGCGGCCCGAAGCTCAGGTTCGGCACGTAGTGGTTGTCCATCACGTCGAGGTGAAGCATGTCGGCGCCGGCCGACAAGACTGCGCTGACTTCCTCGCCGAGCCGCGCGAAATCGGCGGACAGAACGCTCGGAGCAATCCGGAAATTGCGTGCGGCCATCCCGGAAATTTTACTTGGATTCTCCCTGCGCCGCAGGAAATCGCCGCGCCCCCGCCCTTGTCAGTATGGGCAATTTCGTGTGCAATGAGCCCATGGCTGCGGAAAAAAAGTACGAGGTCAGCGTTTCTTCACAGACTCAGTATGTTCCGGAACAGTCGGACGAGGAGAAAAGCCGGTACGTGTTCGCCTACACGATCACCATCCGCAATCTCGGCAGCCTCCCGGCGCAGCTGATCTCGCGCCACTGGATCATCACCGACGCCCGCAATCAGGTGCAGGAAGTGCGCGGCCTGGGCGTGGTCGGCGCGCAGCCGCTCCTCAAACCCGGAGAGAGCTTCGAATACACGAGCGGCACCGCGATCGCAACGCCGGTGGGGACCATGCGGGGCAGCTACCAGATGGTGGCCGAGGACGGCACGCAGTTCGACGCGTCGATCCCGGAATTCATTTTGTCGGTGCCGCGCGTACTGCACTAGCCGGAAGCGATCCCGTTGCCGCGACCGATTCACTTCGGGTCACTACGGTCTTTTTTCCGCTTTCCCGGCAGGGTCCACCAGACGATGAGCAAGAGCAAGGCCAACGCGAGCCCGGCTTCGAGCAAGAAGATCCACAGCCCTGAACTCACGCGGTCAGTATTCCTCTAACCACTCGGAAACAGATGATAGAACATCTGCGCTGGCTCACTCTTCTCGGGGCGGGACTGCTCTCTGCCTGCTCCCTGCAGCCCCCTGCCCCGGTCGCCTGTCCGGGAGGTTCGGCCTGCCCGGCTTGTCCGGCGTGTCCCACGCCGCCTTCGGTGCCGGCGCGCGTCAGTCCTCTTGAGGCCGTCGATTTCAGCGCGCTCCCGGGCTGGAACGGCGGCGAGCAGGGAGCGGCATGGGGGGCGCTTCTTTCGTCCTGCCAGGCCTTGCGCTGGCGCGAGGCCTGGCGCAGCGTCTGCGCGCGCGCAAGCGCGCTGCGCGCACCCGGCGACGAGGAGGCGCGCCGGTTCCTCGAGGACAACTTCGTCCCCTGGCGGCTCGCCAACCCCGACGGTGCGACCGAAGGAATTGTCACGGGTTATTACGAACCGCTGGTTCGCGGCAGCCGCGTACGTTCCGCGCCCTATCTCTACGCAATCTACGCCCCGCCCGAGGATTTGCTCACGATCGACCTCGCGGCTGTCAACCCGGAACTGCGCGGCATGCGGCTGCGCGGGCGGCTGGACGGAAGGCGCGTGGTTCCGTACTACACGCGCGCGGAAATCGCCCGTGGCACGGCGCCCGTCGCAGGGAAGGAAATTGTCTGGGTCGATGATCCCGTCGAAGCGTTCTTTCTCCAGGTCCAGGGCTCGGGACGCGTGCAGCTGGAGAACGGCGAGATGCTGCGGCTGGGGTACGCCGACCAGAACGGCCACCCATTTCAGTCAATCGGGAGGTATCTGGTGGAACGAGGCGAGCTGAAGCTCGGAGAAACCTCGATGCAGGCGATCAAGTCCTGGGCAGCGGCGAATCCAAAACGCCTGGAAGAACTGCTCAACCAGAATCCAAGCTTCGTCTTCTTTCGCGAACTGCCGCTCAACGATCCGGCGAGCGGACCGGTGGGCGCGCTGGGCGTGCCGCTGGTTCCCGGGCGTTCCATTGCCGCCGACCCCCGTTACGTGCCGCTTGGCGCCCCGGTATTCCTCGCCACCACCTTCCCTGCCGGGGATACTCCGCTCAACCGGCTGGTCATCGCCCAGGACACCGGCGGTGCCATCCGCAGCCCGGTGCGCGCAGATTTCTTCTGGGGATTCGGGGCCGAAGCGGGGGCACAAGCAGGGCGGATGCGACAACAGGGAAAGATGTGGGTACTGCTGCCGAAGAATCTCAAGCCGGGTTCCGCCGGCTTCGCAACGCCGTGACGTGCCGCGACGGCCGATCTACTTCGCGTCGCCGATCAGCTTTACCAATTCTTCGGGCCTCGCACCCATGATTCGCTGACCGTTCGTCGCGAAACTGGTGGGTGTCGCCCTCACTCCGAGCTTCTGCCCGAGTGCGAGCCACCTCTCGACGGGCGCGCTGCAACTGCCCGGAACAGCGGGCTCCCGCCCGTTCAGCATGAAATCGTAGTACGCCTTGGTCCGGTCGGGTGAGCACCATATTGCGCGCGCCTTCTCCGGGGATTCCCGCCGCAGGATGGGGTAGAGGAAGGTGTAAATCGTGATGTCGTCCTCACGCATGAGGGCCCGGTCGAGATTCTTGCAGTACGGGCAGAACGGATCGGCGAAGATCGCCACTACCCGCTTGCCGCTGCCGCGCACCTGCTTGATCGCGAGCTCGAGCGGCAAATCTGCGAAGCTGATCGTGGAGAGTTTCCGCTGGCGCTCCTCGGTGAGGTTCTGCTGGGAGCGCGCATCGATTATTTCACCCCTGAAGACGAAGCTCACCTTCTCATCGGTGTAGAAGATCGTCTCCCCAACTACGACTTCGTACAGCCCGGCGTAGGGCGTCTTCGTTACGCTGCTCACTTTGATGCCGCCGAAACGCCCCTCGATCCCCCGTTTTACCGAGCCCTCGTCGGCGCTCGCTCCGACCGCAAGAACCGCGGCCAGAATGAAAATCAACCCCCGGAAATTCATGTTGGTTCCTTCTGGCGAAGCCCCGCGCCGGCCCCAACGGCGCGGCGAGTGAGCAAGGTCTTTATGACCGGAAGGGAGTCCGTGAGGTTCAGTCCAAGATTCCGGATACGGGCGATTGCCGGATAGTCGGCATTGAAGAGCCTCTGAAGCCCGTCGGTGACAAGCCGCATGGCAAGTATGTCTTCAGCGCGCGCCCTCTCAAAGCGGCGTAGCAGCAGCCGGTCACCCGGATCGGGCGCGTCCCGAAGGAGGTCGGCGAGCGCGTGCGCATCGCCGAAACCGAGGTTGATGCCCTGGCCGGCGAGCGGATGCACCACGTGCGCCGCGTCTCCGACCAGTGCGACCCGGCCCCGCGTGAGTTGCTCGGCGTTCATGCTCATCAAGGGAAAGGCCGCGGGCGGAGTGAGCGCTTCCAGCGAACCCAGCGCCTCGCCGCCCGCTTCAGCTACGCGCCGGCACAATTGCGCGGGCGGAAGATCGAGCAGTTCCCGGGCCAGCGCGTCGGAGGTCGACCAGACCATGGAGATGCGCTCCTGCGGCAACGGCAGGTAGGCGAGCACGCCATCCCGCCTGAACCATTGATAGGCGGTATTGCGATGCATGCGCGCGCATGCGAAATTCGCGACGACGCCCTGCTGGCCGTAATTCCTGCGCCGCACCTGGATACCGGCCGCGTGCCGCAGCCAGGAATCGGCGCCGTCCGCACCGACGGCGAGCCGCGCCGAGAGCGATCGGCCACCCTCGAGTCCGATTTCGACGCCGTCCCCGGCAGAGCGCAGCTGCACCGGTGCTTCGGGGCACAACAGAGAGAGCTTGCGCCGGCGCTCGAGCGCCCGCCACATTGCGTGCTGCAGCCGATTCGACTCTACGGTCGCAGCGAGTTGCCGGACCCCCGCTTCGTAAGCGGAGAAGCGCAGGTTCGAGCGGCGGTCATCCCCGAAGACGCGCATGTCGTATACCGGCGTGATGCGTTCCTGTTCCAGTCGCGACCAGACGCCGATCTCGTCGAGAAAGGCGATGCTCGCGGGCGTGAGCGAATAGACGCGCGAGTCCCACTCCGGACCGGGCTGCGCGGGCGGCCTGCGCTCGATGAGCGCTACCTCGAACTTGCTGTCTGCGAGGGCCACCGCAAGACTCGCCCCGGCAAGGCCTCCGCCGACGATGACGACATCGAATTTCATCCGGAGATTGTACCCGCGCGCTCATCTGCGCTTCGCGCGACTTTGGCGATTCGCCGCGCAGTCCTCCCCGTTTACGGTCGAAAAGCGGGTGCGACAAGCGCGTTCCTTCTCGACGCCGGTTTTCTTGACAACTATCGGACGGAAAACGATAATTCGCGCCTTTCCGTGGCGAATTAGCTCAGCTGGTTAGAGCGACGGAATCATAATCCGCAGGTCCGGGGTTCGAGTCCCTGATTCGCCACCATTCTTTCACCGGTAAGGTGATGACTCCACGCGGCATCCCGTACCTTGTTCTCCTGCCGGCTCTTTTCGTGTCGGCATTCGCCCTCGCGCAAGCCAGAGCCATACCCGCGGAGGCGAAGCGCGCCTTCATTCGCCACGTTCAGGAGACGCTCGTTACGGTCGATGGCAAGCCGATGCAACTCGCCCCCGGCGCGAACATACGCAACACCGAAAATCTGCTCACCGTGCCGGTGAGCATTCCTCGTGACGGGGCCTGGGCAGAGTACACGCTCGACGGCAATGGGCAAATTTCCCGCGTCTGGCTTCTGACGCCCGAAGAGCTGGCCCGGTCACGGCGCGCCGGCAGTTAGCATGGCGAAGAAACTGTTCATCCGCACCTTTGGCTGCCAGATGAACGAGTACGACTCGGACAAGATGGCGGAATTGCTGCGCTCTGAAAAGGGTTTCGAGCTCACCGACAGCCCCGAGAACGCGGACCTGATCCTTTTCAACACCTGTTCCGTGCGCGAGAAAGCACAGGAACGAGTGTTTCACGATCTGGGGCGGGTCAGGCAGCTCAAACAGCGCAGGCCCGACTTGCTGATTGGCGTGGGCGGCTGCGTGGCGAGCCAGGAAGGCGCCGCGATCGTGGCGCGCGCGCCCTACGTCGATCTGGTGTTCGGCCCGCAGACGCTGCACCGGCTGCCCGCCCTGATCGACGCGCGGCACGGTTCCGGCCGGGCGCAGGTGGATATTTCCTTTCCGGAGATCGAGAAATTCGACCGGCTTCCACCCGCGAGTTCCAAAGGGCCGGGCGCCTTCGTTTCGATCATGGAAGGCTGCAGCAAGTATTGCAGCTTCTGCGTTGTTCCCTATACCCGCGGCGAGGAGATGTCTCGGCCTTTCGAGGATGTGCTCGCCGAGATCGCCGGCCTCGCCGATCAGGGAGTAAAGGAAGTCACGCTGCTCGGCCAGAACGTCAACGCCTATCGCGGCAGGATGGCCGGCGGCGAGATGGCGGATTTCGCGCTCCTACTCGAGTACGTCGCCGAGATTCCGGGGATCGAACGCATTCGCTACACGACCTCGCACCCGAGGGAATTTACCCGGCGCCTTGTCGCCGCCCACGCGAATATCGGTGCGCTTGTCCCTCATGTGCACCTGCCGGTGCAGTCCGGATCCGACCACGTGCTTGCGGCAATGAAGCGCGGCTACACGGCGCTCGAGTACAAATCGATCGTCCGCAGGCTGCGCACAGCCCGGCCCGGGATCAGCATTTCCTCGGATTTCATAGTCGGTTTCCCGGGGGAAACGGAACGAGACTTCGAGGCGACTCTGGCACTCGTCGACGAAGTCGGATTCGACAGCTCGTTTTCGTTCCTATACAGCCGGCGGCCGGGCACACCGGCGGCCGAGCTGCCCGACGAAACGCCGCAAGCAGTGAAAATGTCCCGGCTCGCGCGGTTGCAGGAAAAACTCGACGCGCAGGCAAGGCAGATCGCGGAGCGAATGGTCGGCACGCGCCAGCATATCCTCGTCGAGGGCATATCCCGCCGGGATGCGGGGGAGCTCGCGGGCCGCACCGCAAACAACCACGTCGTCAACTTCCGGGGAGCGGGCGGACTCGTGGGACAGTTCGTGACCGTGACCGTGACCGCCGCGCTTTCGCATTCGCTGCGCGGCGAAATCCGCGAAGCGGCTTGAAGAAACCCTTGAAGACCCGGGCCCTGGAGCTCGTTCTCTCTCCGGTCGACAACCAGCGACTCGCCAACCTGTGCGGTGCGCTGGACGAAAACCTGAGGCAGATCGAAACCGCGCTGGATGTCTCGATCGCGCGCCGCGGGGAGCGCTTCACCCTGCGGGGGGCGCGCGCTGCGCAGGCTGCCGAGATATTGCAGAAATTCTACGGGGAAGCCAGGCGGAGCTTCACCGTGGACGACATACAACTCGGCCTCATCGAGTATCGAGCTCAAGGCGGGCCGAAGGAGGGAGATTCGCCGCTCCTTACGCGCCGCGCAGACCTGCACGGCCGCACGCCGAGGCAGAAGCAGTACATCCAGAACATCCTGGAGCACGACATCACCTTCGCCATCGGGCCGGCCGGGACGGGAAAGACCTATCTCGGAGTGGCGTGCGCAGTGGATGCACTGGAACGCGATGCCGTGAAGCGCATCGTGCTGGTGCGGCCCGCGGTGGAGGCCGGGGAGCGCCTCGGATTCCTGCCAGGCGATCTCGCGCAGAAGGTAGACCCTTACCTGCGCCCGCTCTACGACGCGCTCTACGATCTGCTCGGCTTCGATAAGACCGGCAAGCTTTTCGAACGGGGCGCAATCGAGCTCGCGCCGCTTGCCTACATGCGCGGCCGCACGCTCAACCATTCCTTCGTCATCCTCGACGAGGCGCAGAACACGACCCCCGAGCAGATGAAGATGTTCCTCACCCGCATCGGCCTCGGCTCGAAAGCGGTGGTCACGGGCGATGTCACCCAGATCGATCTGGCGCGCGGGCAGAAGAGCGGCCTCATCGTCGCCCAGAAGATTCTCGCCAACGTGCGCGGAATCGCCTTCAGCACGTTCAAGAGCGACGACGTTGTCCGTCACCCCCTGGTGCAGCGCATCGTAGACGCCTACGAGCGTCATACGGAAGAGTAGGTGCGGTGCCCTCCCACATTTCGATTCGCCGATCACCTTCACGCCGCGGCCGCCGCGCACGGCTTGCCCTGAGTCTTCAGATTGCGTCCCGAGGGGTCCGAATTCCTGCGAGGGAATGCTTTCGTCATTGGGCTCGCGCCGCGCTCGGGAAAAGCGGCGAGATCACGGTAAGGGTTGTCGGGGCGGCCGAGGCCCGGCGCCTCAACCACCGTTACCGCGGCCGGGACTACGCGACAGACGTGCTCGCATTTGCCTACGACGCGCCGCGGGGCTCGGTTCACGGCGATCTCGTGCTCTGCGCCCCCGTGATCGCGCGGGAGGCCGTGGAGCAGGGCAAGCCGCTGAAAGCGCACTTTGCTCACTTGACTGTGCACGGACTGCTGCACCTGCAGGGCTACGACCATGCTGGGACGCGAGATAGCGCGCGCATGGAAGCGCGAGAAAGGAAGCTTCTTGCCAAACTCGGTTATCCTGATCCCTATGCGGGTTAAGCAGCGCGAACCCCGATGAACGGCGACCAAAAGCCCTCGCTGCTCGAGCGGCTCTCGGCACTGTTGATGCGCGAACCTGAAGACCGCGAGCAGCTCGTCACGCTGCTGCACTCGGCCTTCGAGAGAAATCTTCTCGATGGCGACGCCTTGTCGATGATCGAAGGGGCGCTGCAGGTCTCGGAAATGCAGGTGAGGGACATCATGGTGCCGCGTGCTCAGATGGACGTGATCGACGTGAACGAAACTCCGGACAAGTTCATTCCGCATGTCATCGCCACTGCGCACTCGCGTTTCCCGGTCATCGACAAGAACCGCGACGACGTCATCGGCATCCTGCTCGCCAAGGATCTGCTGCGCTACTACGCGGGCGAGGAGGAGTTCAAGGTGCGCGACATGCTCAGACCAGCCGTGTTCGTGCCCGAATCCAAGCGACTCAACGTGCTGCTTCGCGAGTTCCGCGCCAACCGCAACCACATGGCCGTCGTCGTAGACGAGTACGGGGGCGTGGCCGGACTCGTGACGATCGAGGACGTCCTCGAGCAGATCGTCGGCGACATCGAAGACGAGTATGACTTCGACGAGTCCGAGGACAACATCGTTCGCGAGCAAAGCGGAATTTACCGCGTCAAGGCGCAAACGGAGATCGCCGATTTCAACAGGATATTCGGCACCGAATTGTCCGACACCGATTTCGATACGATCGGGGGATTGATACTGCACCGTTTCGGGCGGCTCCCCAAGCGCGGCGAGGCGACCACACTGGGCGGCCTGCGTTTCCAGGTGCTGCGCGCCGACAGCCGCAGGTTGCACGTGCTGCAGGTGCAACGGCTGCCCGGCAAGGCTTGAAGGCCATTCTGCGAACGCGTGGCGCGGCCCTCGTGGTCGCGGTTGGAGGCGGCGCACTCACCGTCGCCGGGTTTGCGCCCCTAGGGGCGGTTCCGATCCCCTTTGCGACTCTGGCCTTTCTCCTGATTCTGTGGCGGAGCTCGAGCTCGGCACGCGATGCATTCCGGATCGGCTTCGCGTTCGGCGCTGGCCTGTTCGGCGCGGGCGTCTCCTGGGTCTATGTCAGCCTGCACGATTTCGGCATGATGCCCGCGCCGCTGGCCGCACTTGGAACCCTCGCTTTCTGCACGATTCTCGCCTTGTACCCCGCCGGCGCCGGCTGGTGCCTGTTCCGCCTGCGGCCCGAATCCTCGTTCGGTGCCGTGATTGCATTTGCGGCAGTCTGGACGCTGTTCGAATGGGTTCGCGGCTGGCTCTTCACCGGCGTGCCATGGCTTGCGGCCGGCTACAGCCAGGCCGGGTCTCCACTCGCCGGATTCGCACCCGTCGCGGGCGTGTACGGCGTGTCGTTCGTCACGGTTCTCTGTGCAGGCTTTCTCTGGGTTCTCGTATCCGGTGAGCGGCGGGCGCGCATCGCGTCCTCGCTCGCGCTGGTGCTCGTATTCGGCGCCGGCCACCTCCTCAGCCAGATCTCGTGGACCAAGCCGCAGGGCGCTCCCTTTCGAGTCGCGCTGTTGCAGGGAAACATCCCCCAGGATCTCAAGTTCCAGGCGGAACGCTACGCCGCGACGCTTGCGACCTACCGGCGGATGATCGAAGCGAGTCGCGCGCGGCTGATCGTGCTGCCGGAAACCGCGATTCCGAGGTTCCTCGATGCCGTCGACCCGGAGTATCTGAAGGACATCGCGCGGATCGCCGTCGAACGGAACGCCGATGTCCTGATCGGCGTCCCGGTGCGGGACGCGGACGGGCGCTATTTCAACAGCGTCGTCAGCGCCGGCGCATCGCCCGCCCAGCGCTACGACAAGTCGCACCTCGTGCCTTTCGGCGAATTCGTGCCTTCCGGGTTCGGTTGGGTCGTGAAGGCGCTCACGATCCCGCTGTCGGATTTTTCTTTGGGCCCGGAGAATCCCAGACCGCTAGCGCTCGCCGGCCAGCGCGTGGCGCCCAACATCTGCTGGGAGGACGCGTTCGGCGAGGAGATCATCCGGCAGCTACCGGAGGCGACGCTGCTCGTGAACGTCTCGAACGTCGCCTGGTTCGGGGACTCGCTCGCTCCGAGCCAGCACCTTCAGATCTCACGCATGCGCGCGATCGAGACCGGGCGCACCATGCTGCGCGCAACCAACACCGGCGTGACCGCGATCGTGGATCCTCACGGCCAAGTCGTGGCGCGCCTGCCGCAGTTCACCGAGGGCGTGCTGAGCGGCGAGGTCCTGGGCTACGCGGGCGCCACACCTTACGTCAGATTCGGCAACGTCCCGATCGTCATCCTCTGTCTGGCGGGAATCGCGTGGCTCGCGCTGCGGCGCGTCCGCATCGTTGGTCGAGCGGGGGAAAGCCGGTAGAATCCGCGGCAGTTGCTGCCGCCATGCTCACTTTCCAAGACCTGATTCTCAAGCTGCAGAGTTATTGGGGCAGCAAGGGCTGCGCGCTGCTTCAGCCCTACGACATGGAAGTGGGCGCGGGCACTTTCCATACCGCGACTTTCCTGCGCGCGATCGGCCCTGAGCCGTGGAACGCCGCTTACGTGCAGCCTTCGCGCCGCCCCAAGGACGGGCGCTACGGAGAGAACCCCAACCGCCTGCAGCACTACTACCAATTCCAGGTGGCGATGAAACCCTCGCCTGCCGACCTGCAGGATCTCTATCTCGGTTCCCTTCGGTACGCGCTTGGCATCGATCCGAAAGAGAACGACATTCGCTTCGTCGAGGACGACTGGGAATCGCCGACGCTGGGCGCCTGGGGTCTGGGCTGGGAGGTGTGGCTGAACGGCATGGAAGTCACCCAGTTCACCTACTTCCAGCAAGTCGGCGGACTCGACTGCCGTCCGGTTCTCGGCGAGCTCACCTACGGCCTGGAGCGCCTCGCAATGTACCTCCAGGGCAAGGAGAGCGTGTTCGATCTGGTCTGGGTCGACGGCGTCACCTACGGCGACGTCTACCACCAGAACGAAGTCGAACAGTCGCGCTACAACTTCGAGCTCGCTGATACGGGAATGCTGTTCCAGCACTTCGGACAGTTCGAAAGCGAAGCGAAGCGGCTCATCGAAGCGCAATGCGTCCTGCCGGGGTACGAGATGGTTATCCGTTGCTCGCATGCATTCAACCTGCTGGACGCGCGCGGCGCGATCTCGGTGACCGAGCGCGCCGCGTTTATCGCCCGCGTGCGCACGCTCGCGCGCGCGGTGGCGCAGGCGTACCGCGAATCGCGCGAGAAACTCGGGTTTCCGATGCTGAATTCGCGGCGCGCGACGAAGAGCAAGCGGCGAGCCTGAGCGATGGCGAAAAGGAAAGCCGCGGCGCCTGCTACCGAAACGCTGCTCGTCGAGCTGCTTACCGAGGAATTGCCGCCGAAGGCGTTGAAAGCCCTCAGTGAGACTTTCGCGCAAGCGCTCGCCGACCGTTTGAGACAGCGGGATTTGCTTTCCGGAGGCAGCGAGGTGCAAGCGTTCGCCACTCCCCGGCGCCTCGCGGCAAGCATCACGAAAGTCCTCGCTCGGGGCCAGGACAAGCCGGTAGAAGTCGCCGGCCCAAGCGCCAAAGTCGCGCTCGACGCCGACGGTAAGCCTACGCAGGCATTGCTTGGCTTCGCGAAGAAGCAAGGCGTGGAGGTGAGCCAACTCGAGCGCCGCAACACGTCCAAGGGCGACGTATTCGTCTACCGAGCGCTCGCGAAGGGCGGCTATCTGAATGCGGCTTTGGGGCTCGAGGTCGAGGACGCGCTCGAAAAACTCCCGGTCCCCAAGATCATGCGCTGGGGCGCGGGCGCGGCGGAATTTGTCCGGCCCGTGCACGGCCTGGTAATGCTGCACGGATCTAAGGTCGTTGCCGGTGAAGTGCTTGGCGCAAAGAGTACCAACCGGACCGCCGGCCACCGATTTCTCGCTTCCGGGCCGGTACTCATCAGCCACGCTGCGCGTTATGAAGGGATCTTGCGCACGAAAGGAAAGGTCGAGCCGGCCTTCGGCAAACGCAAGCAGCTGATATCGGAAAAGCTCGCCCGAACGGGCGGCAAGGAGGCCGAGCTGGTCGCAGACGAGGCACTGCTCGAGGAAATCACGGCGCTCGTTGAATGGCCCGCCGTCTACGCAGGCGGCTTCAGCCCCGAGTTCCTCGAAGTGCCGCCCGAGTGTCTGATTCTCTCGATGCAGCAGCACCAGAAATACGTGCCGCTGCGGGATCGGAAGACCGGCAAGCTGCTGCCGCGCTTCCTGTTCGTCTCCAATCTCGAAACAAGGGACCCGCGAGAGATCATCCACGGCAACGAACGCGTGCTGCGCGCGCGGCTCGCTGACGCGAAATTCTTCTACGACCAGGATCGCAAGGTCCGGCTCGAGACACGTGTTCCGCAGCTGGCTAAAGTCGTATACCACAGCAAGCTCGGTACCCAGCTCGAGCGCACACAGCGGATCAAGCTGCTGACGGGCGAAATCGCGCGCAGGCTCGGGGCGGACGTCGTACCCGCCGAACGCGCCGCCGAACTCGCCAAGGCAGACTTGCTCACCGGGATGGTCGGGGAATTCCCTGAGCTTCAGGGCATCATGGGCCGCTACTACGCTCTCGCCGATGACGAGGACCCGCGCGTCGCTGATGCGATCGAGCAGCATTACCGGCCGCGCTTCGCCGGCGACAAGCTTCCCGAAGGCACTATCGCATGCGCCGTAGCGCTTGCCGACAAGCTCGATGCTCTCGCCGGGTTATTCAGCATCCGCGAGCAGCCCAGCGGAGACAAGGATCCATTCGGCCTGCGCCGCGCTGCGGTCGGAGTAGTCAGGATCATCGTCGAAAACAAGCTGGCCCTGTCGCTGTTGGACTTGTCGGAAGCAGCGTTTGAACCATACAAGAGCAAATCACCCATCGAGCTCGTTGAATTCGTGTACGACCGCTTCGCCAGCTACCTCAAGGACCTGGGCTTTTCCACGCTCCAGGTCGATGCAGTTCTCAGCAGGCGCACGCAACCCAGCCTCGTGCCGAAACAACTTGAAGCCGTAAGAGCCTTCCAGGCGCTGCCGGAAGCCGAAAGTCTTGTCGCGGCCAACAAGCGCGTCGCGAACATACTGAGGCAGGCTGAGGCAAAGGGCGAGAAAGTCGCCGAGGCGAAGCATGGCGAACTCAAGGAGCCTGCGGAGCGCGCATTGCATGACGCCATCCGCTCGGCATCGGAGAAAGCAATGGCCCTGTTCGACCGCGGCGACTACGCGGGCTATCTCACCACTTTTTCGGTGCTGAAATCACCCATCGATGCTTTTTTTGACTCGGTCATGGTGATGGTCGATGACCCGACGCTTCGCCGCGGCCGACTCGCCCTGCTTCGCGACCTGCGCGAGGCGATGAACCGCGTCGCCGATATCTCCAAACTCGCCGTCGAAAAATGAAACTCGTGATTCTCGACCGCGACGGCGTCATCAACTACGACAGCGATGATTTCATCAAACATCCCGACGAGTGGCGGCCTATCCCCGGGAGCCTGGAGGCGATCGCGCAACTGAGCCAATCCGGCTGGCGCGTCGTGGTCGCCTCCAATCAATCGGGGATCAGCCGCGGCCTTCTCGACATGGCAACCCTGAACGCCATCAATTCCAAGATGCACAAGGCGGTCAACCAGGCTGGAGGGCGCATCGAGGCGGTGTTTTACTGCCCCGACGCAGACGCGTCGCAGTCGCCCTGCCGCAAACCCAATCCAGGCATGTTCCTGGCGATCTCCGAGCGCTTCAACGCTCCGCTTGAGCGGGCGCCCGCCGTCGGCGACAGCCTGCGCGATCTGCAGGCGGCCGCCGCGGTGGGGGCGCGGCCGATTCTGGTCCTCACCGGCAAGGGCGGGAAGACGCGAGCGGCGGGCAATCTGCCCGAGGGTACCGAGGTCTATCCCGATCTCGCAGCGGTGGCGCAGGCGCTGTCTCAATGATCTTCCTGCGCTCCTTCGGTTTTCTTCTCGCCCAAGTTCTGCTCACCCCGCCCTACGCAGTCTTCGCCCTCGCCACGGCACCGCTGGCGCCATTGGTCCGGTTCCGCCTCATCACCAGTTGGTCGCGCACGATGATCTGGCTGGCGAGGATCATTTTGCGCATCGACTACCGCGTCGTCGGCGCAGAAAATTTGCCGCACGCGCCGGCGATCATCTTGTCGAAGCACCAATCTGCCTGGGAAACGTTGGCCTTCCAAATCATCTTTCCGCCCCAGGTGCTGGTGGTCAAGCGCGAACTCCTGTGGATACCCTTCTTTGGCTGGGGCCTGGCATTGGCGAGCCCCATCCCCATCGACCGCAGCCGGGGCGTCAGAGCGCTCCGGCGAATGGAAGAGCTGGGCCGCATGCGCCTGGCGCAGGGATTCTGGATCGCGATTTTTCCCGAGGGAACACGGGTAAAGCCCGGGCAGCGCGGCCAGTACCATCTCGGCGGGGCCTGGCTCGCGGTGAGATGCGGCGCCCCCGTAGTGCCCGTTGCGCACAACGCCGGCCTGGTCTGGGGAAGAAAGGCCTTCCTCAAGAAGCCGGGAACCGTGACAGTGGAAATCGGAGCGCCGATCGACTCGCGCAAGCACACGCCGCAGTCATTGAACTCGGCGGTGGAAGAGTGGATCGAGGAACGCATGCTGGTTCTATGTCCCACGCCCTGAGACAGCTGCAGCTGCCCTTTGACGTCCTGCCCGTCGCGGATAAGCCCGGGCGGGTCCGTCAAGTGCAGCTCGCGCGCGGCATTGTCGGTTACCGGCTGGTGCGGGCAAGGCGCCGCACTCTTGCGCTGTTCGTTGACGCACAGGAAATCGAAGTCCGTGCACCATATCATGCAAGCATCGCCGAGCTCGAGGAATTCATCCGAAGCAAGGAGCGCTGGATCTTCAAATGCCTCGCAGGGCCGCGCCACCGGCCCTTCTTCTGGGAGAACGGAGCGCGACTGCCGTGGCTGGGACAGCAGCTAACGCTGGCACTGCTCGAAAGGGATGCAGGGTGTCGGCTGCGCGAAAGGCAGCTTGAGATCGGGGTCGCGGGCGGTGGAAGTGTGCGTGAGCGAGCGCTCGATTGGATGCGCGGACAAGCCCTCAGCTTCTTTCGCGAGCGCATCGAGGCGCTGTCACAGCCGCTTGGCCTTCGCGTCTCCAGCGTCGGGCTTTCCGATGCCCGGACGCGCTGGGGCAGCTGCGGGGCCCAAGGGCGGGTGCTCCTCAACTGGCGTCTGATGTTGCTGCCCCCGCACCTCATCGACTATGTCGTGGCTCACGAGCTGGCTCATCTGCGCGAGCTGAATCATTCGCGGCGCTTCTGGGATGTCGTCGCGTCCCTCTATCCGGGCTACCGTCCGGCACGGGGCGAGCTGAGCTCCCTTGCGCGATCGCTGCCCGATTTCTAGAAGGCTGCCGGAAAGGGAAGGACTCTATGCGAATACTTCACACCATGCTGCGCGTGGGCGACCTGGAGAGGTCGCTGCGCTTCTACACCGAAGTTCTCGGAATGCGGCTGCTGCGCCGCAAGGACTACCCGGACGGGAAGTTTACGCTGGCTTTCGTCGGCTACGCCGAGGAGTCCAATTCAGCAGTGCTCGAGCTGACGCACAACTGGGGTGTGGAGAAGTACGAGCTCGGCACCGCGTACGGCCACGTTGCCATTGCCGTGGATGACGCTTACAAGGCCTGCGAGGAGGTGAAACGCCGCGGGGGCAAGGTCACGCGCGAAGCCGGGCCGATGAAGCACGGCAGCACGGTGATCGCGTTTGTCGAGGATCCAGACGGCTACAAGATAGAGCTGATCGAGGGGAAATAGTCCGAAAGACGCTTCAGGGTG
>DATBLP010000021.1:0-46235 GCA_036555245.1 Burkholderiales bacterium | reverse complement strand
GATCGACCGCTCGTTCATCATCGCGATGCTGAAGGATCCGGCGGTCATGACCCTCGTTTCGACGATCGTTTCCCTGGCGCACACGCTGAAGCTCAAGGTCGTCGCCGAGGGCGTGGACTCCGAGGACCAGGCGAGCGCGCTCAAGCGGCTCGGCTGCGATCAGTTGCAGGGGTATCTGATTTGCAGGCCACAGCCTTTCGACGACATCGCGAGGCTACTCGGACCGGCTCTGGGTACGGGACGCGTTTGAATCGGCGCTGAGTGAGTCAGTACGGCAGCCACTGCGGCCGTTTGGCGGAAATGATTTTCGTGTTCACGCCGCACCAGTTCAGACCGCCGAACAGGCGCGCGTGCTCGATCTTGACGCAGCGATCCATGACCGTCTCGAGCCCCGCGCCCTCGGCCCTGCGCGCGGCTTCGGCGTTCACCACGCCCAATTGTTGCCACAGGACCCTCGCGCCGATCGCGATCGCGTCCTCGGCGATCGGCATGATGTCCTGGGTCTTGCGGAAGCAGTCGACGATGTCGACCTTTACCGGAATATCGCGCAGCGACTTGTAGCATTTCTGCCCGAGGATCGAGTCGTAGCGCGGGTTGACCGGAATCACGGTGTAGCCGTGCTCGATCATGTATTTCGCCGCGAAGTAGCTCGGACGGAACCAGTCGCCCGAAAGGCCCACAACCGCGATCACCTTGTTCGTCTTGAGGATGCGGCGCAGCCCGGGAATGTCGTCGACCATGGCGTCTCTTCGGGAATCGAACACGATTCTATCCAATCGGCCCGGGCGCCGCAGCGCTGCGCTATAGTTCTGGCTTTCCGGAATCGGGTATGAGCATGTCGGGTGCCGGTCCATCCAGAACCGCGGCGCAGATTCTCGTCGATGCGCTGAGGATCCACGGTGTTAGCACCGCGTTCTGCGTACCCGGCGAGAGCTATCTGGCGGTGCTCGACGCGCTGTATGACGCCCGGGAGGAAATCCGCCTCATCGTCGCGCGCCAGGACGGCGGTGCGGCGTACATGGCGGAAGCCTACGGGAAGGTCACGGGCAAGCCCGGGATCTGCTTCGTGACCCGGGGCCCCGGGGCGACCAATGCCTCGATCGGCGTGCACACCGCGTATCAGGACTCCACGCCGATGATCCTCTTCATCGGGCAGGTGCCGGGCGAATTCGCCGACCGCGAATCTTTCCAGGAGGTCGACTACCGCCGCATGTTCGGCTCGCTGTCGAAGTGGGTGGCTCAGATCGACCGCCCCGAGCGCATGCACGAATACGTCAGCCACGCCTTCCACCTCGCCGTGTCGGGCCGTCCCGGGCCTGTGGTGCTCGCATTGCCCGAGGACATGCTCACCCAGACCGCGAACGCAGCCGAGCTCGCGCCCTACCAGGTGGTGCAGGCGAGCCCCGCCGCCGCCGATATGGAAAAGCTGCGCGGCCTGCTCGCGCGGGCAAAGCGGCCGCTCGTCATGCTCGGCGGGACCGTGTGGACCCGCGAGGCCTGCGCCGACCTGCAGGCGTTCGCCGAGAACTCGGGCCTCCCGATCGCCTGCTCGTTCCGCTTCCAGGACCTGTTCGACAACCGCAACGATCACTACGTCGGCGACGTCGGCATCGGCATCAACCCCAGGCTTGCCGAGCGCGTGCGCGCCGCCGATCTCCTGCTCGTGATCGGCGCGCGGCTCGGCGAGATGACCACCGGCGCGTACACGCTGCTCGAGCCGCCGCGTCCAAGACAAAGGCTCGTGCACGTGCACGCCGGCGCCGAGGAACTCGGGCGCGTTTACCAGGGCGAGCTCCTGATCAACTCGGGCATGCCGCAAATCGCCGCCGCGCTGAAAGGCTTGAAAGTGGACGGCGCCGCCTGGCGCGGCTGGCGCGAGCAGGCGCGCGCCGAATATCTCGAGTGGACCCGGCCCAACGCGAATCCAGGCAAGGTCCAACTCGCCGACATCGTCGCCTGGCTGCGGGAGCGCCTTCCCGAAGACGCGATCGTCGTCAACGGCGCGGGCAATTTCGCAGGCTGGATATCGCGCTTCTACCGCTACCCCGGCCTGCGCACGCAGGTCGCGCCTACCAACGGCTCGATGGGTTACGGGGTGCCGGCCGGCGTCGCGGCCAAGGTGGCCCACCCCCGGCGCCTCGTCGTCTCGATCAACGGCGACGGCGACTTCCTCATGAACGGGCAGGAGCTGGCCACCGCCGTGCAGTACGAGCTGCCGGTGATCTTCGTAGTCGTGAACAACGGCATGTACGGCACGATCCGCATGCACCAGGAGCGGGAGTATCCGGCGCGGGTCTACGGTACTTCGCTCAGGAATCCGGATTTCGCTGCGCTGGCGCGCGCCTACGGCGCGCACGGGGAGACCGTCGAGGAGACGGCGCAGTTCGCGCCGGCGTTCGAGCGCGCTGCAATGGAAGCCGAAGCGGCACGACGGCCGGCGCTGATCGAAGTGCGCATCGACCCGCAGGCGATCACCACGTCGACTACCCTGGATGCCATCCGCGCCCGCTCGCTGAAGGGCTAGCAGCCTGCCCCTGTCCGCTCCGGGGTTTCAGCGCAGGTTGGCGAGATAGATCAGGGCAGGGGGGATATCGCCGCGCGCGTAGAATCCTCCGCCGTAACTGTTCCAAAGCCGCCGCGCTTCCTCGTGCTCGCCTGCGGCGTGCGCGCCGAGCATGGCGGTAGCGAGCAGGTAGCGATTCCAGTCGTCCCCTTCAGCGGCCGATCCTGTCAGGAGCGCGCGGGCGCGATCGAGCATCGCCCGCGCATCGCGTGCCGCGACCGCGGCATACACCTCGAGCATTTGACGGACACGGGACGATCGGGGCGCGCAGCCGAGCCACTTGCGTTCGATCCAGAGCGCGCGGCGCCGCTCTGGGGGGAGATTGGCGAGCGTCGTGTCCGCAGCGTTTCGCAGTTGCTCGAGCACCGTCGCGGAAGGCTCCTCATCGCAGAGGGCGCCCGGGCGCTTCAGGGCAAGCAGGGTCGGGATCGCGGCGGTTTCCGGAGAGCGCAAGGGATCCGCGGTGCGATCCGCGAGCACGCGCGCAATCTCGACGGCGGCCGACTGAGACCGCAAGCGAAGCGAGGATACGTAGTCGGGGACCGGTTCCTTCAGGTGGACCGCCGACCTTATCCCGGTCATCTCTATGATGGGCAAAGAGGCTGTGGCGAGACTGACGAGGGCCCGCGCCGTGCTCCTCTCGAAACGGGCCCGGGGAGCTTCGAGCTGCACGAACGGATGGAAATCCGAGTTGACCGGGGCGGCAAGCGCGGCGAACAGCGTCTCGACCTGCGGCTTGGTGCCGAGGCTGCGCGCCGAAATCTCCTCGGAACGCGTAACGCCGATGCGACGGAGCTGCGCGAGGAACGCGCTTTCCCCTTCGGGCAGGGGGCCCAGACGCGGCACCCCGCCCTCCGCAGAGGCGACGAGCACGAGGTCTCCGGGATTCGATTCGTATACTTCGTAGTCGGAAAAATTTTCCCCGAGCGCGGAGACGATAGAGGCGAGCAGCCGGTCGTTGAATTCGTACAGGTGCAGCCACTGCACGAACAGACCGCCCGGCGCGAGATAGCGCTTTACGTCCCGGTAGAACTCGGTGGTGAAGAGGCCCGCCACCCCGGCGACCCAGGGGTTGGAAGGCTCGGAAATGATGACGTCATATCGCTTCCCGTGGCGCGCGAAATAGCTCTTCGCGTCCTCGAAATACACGTGGCTGCGCGCATCGCGAAATGCGCGGTCGACGCGCGGAAAGAACGAGTGCGCCCCGGCGAACATCGCCGGCTCGATTTCTACCGTGTCAATGACCCGTGGGCCGCTGTGCGAGAGCGCGACTTCGACGGTGAGGCCGGAGCCCCAGCCGATGTTGGCGAGTGTCTTTGCGTCGGGCTTCATGAGCAAAGGCAAGGCTCCGAGCAAGGTCATCGTGTACTCGTCTTCGATGGGTCGCTGACTGCGGCCGAGGCTAAGGGCGGCGTCCGGCTTGCCGTTGGTGCTGATCGACACGGCGTCCGGCCCGCCGCGCACCGCCACTGAAGCTGTCTTGCCGTCGCGGTAGTAGAGCACCCGGGATAACTCGGAGGCGACCGGGCCGTAGCGGAAGACCCCGGAGGAGAGTCGCTCGGGTTCCAGGATGGCCGCGCGCGCACTTGCCGTTGCCGCGAGCATGCCGAGCGCCAGAGCGGTATAGGCATGAGTGCGCCGGGAGGGCGCCTGCGAATAGCGCAGCAGCCAGGCGCCGAGCAGCATATCCGCGACGGCGCCGAGCACCAGAGCAAGCTTCAGCCCGACTCCGGGCATCAGCAGGTGCACCGTCAGGAGCACTCCGGCGATGGCGCCGAGCGTGTTCGAGGCGTACACCTGGCCAATCGCGCGCTCACCTCTTCCGCCGCGCAGCAGGCCGTGCGTGAAGAGCGGCAGCGTCATTCCCGCAAGGAAGGTCGCTGGCAGCATCACCGCAAAGGCGAGTGCATGGCTGTACAGATTGAACAGCGGATAGGCGCGGTCGTTGTGCTGCAGCACCTCGAGCCCCCACGCCATCCAGTCGAATGTCCAGTGATAGACGAACAAGGTTGCGAGCGCGGCGAGACCCATGAACGCCTGCACCATGCCGGCGAAACGCACCGGGTCGGCGATGTGGTCGATGCGGCGGCGGATCCACAGTCCGCCGAGCGCGAGCCCGGTGATGAACGCCGAGAGCATCAGCTCGAAGGCATGGAATGAGGACCCGAGCACCAGCGACAGCATTCTTATCCAGACGATCTCGTATATGAACGAGGCAAGTCCGGTGACGAAGGCGCCCGCCAGGAACAACCGCGTGACGTAGTCTCCGGAAATCGGGGTGCCGCCGAAAGGCGCCGCCGCAATCGCCGCAGGCTCGCCGCGGCGGGCAAGGACGAGAACGGCGGCTGCGAGCAGCAGATTGAGGGCGCCGGCAAGCCGCATGGTGCCGGGCATCCCCAGCCAGCCGATGAGAAGGAACGCGGCCGCAAGGGCCCCTGCCGCCGCGCCGATGGAGTTGGTGAAGTAGAGCATTGCCAGATGATGGCCGCTCGCCCCCGGACTGCGGCGGATTACCGCCCCGGAAAGAAGCGGAAAAGTCGCGCCCAGCAACACGGTCTGCGGGACGATCAGCGCGGTGCATAGCGCGTACTTATAAAGCGCGACCGCCATCGGCGAGCCAAGAACCGGAATGACGCGGTCGAGCGAGAGCTGCATAAGGAGCACGAACGCCTCGTGGAACACCAGCGCAGCCACGCCGATCCCCGCTTCGATCCAGCCGTAGACGCGGAGGAGGTTCGCAATGCCTGCGCTCCGGCGGCTTGCGAGCCACGCCCCGAGAGCGAGGCCCCCCATGAATGCCGCGAGCACGAAAGACTGCGCGAATGCCGCCGCCCCGAGGAAGAGCTTCAGGTAGTGCGACCAGACCGACTCGTAGATGAGGCCGGTGAAGCCCGACAACGCAAACAGGGTGAAGAGCGTCTTGACGCTTCGACTCGGCATGGGCCGCTTGAAAAAGGCGCCAGTGTATCCCGACGCCGGTCTCGGGCCTAGTGATGCAGGATCTTGGAGAGAAACTGCTGCGCGCGCTCGGAACGCGGGCTGCCGAAGAAATCGTCCTTCCGCGCGTCCTCGACGATCTCGCCGCGATCCATGAAGATGACCCGATGTGCGACCTTGCGCGCGAATCCCATCTCGTGCGTGACCACCATCATGGTCATGCCTTCAGTTGCGAGCTCGACCATGACGTCTAGCACCTCGTTGATCATTTCCGGATCGAGCGCCGAAGTAGGCTCGTCGAAAAGCATCGCGATCGGTTCCATGGCAAGGGCTCGCGCGATCGCGACGCGCTGCTGCTGGCCGCCGGAGAGCTGTCCCGGGTACTTGTCCTTCTGGGCGGAGAGCCCGACCCGGTCGAGAAGCTTCAGGCCTTTTTGTGTCGCTTCATCGAGGCCGCGTCCGAGAACCTTCACTTGCGCGAGCGTCAAATTGCGCGTCACCGTCATGTGCGGAAACAGCTCGAAATTCTGGAACACCATGCCGATGCGCGAGCGCAGCTTCGGGAGGTCGGTTCGGGGGTCGCCCACGGAAACGCCGTTCACCGTGATCTCGCCCTTCTGGAACGGTTCGAGGCCATTTACGCACTTGATCAGGGTCGACTTGCCGCTTCCCGACGGACCGCATACCACGACCACCTCGCCCTTGTTCACTTCGGTGGAGCAGTCCGTCAGCACTTGGAAGCTGCCGTACCATTTGCTCACGCCCTTGATCGAGATCATCCCGGTCCCCGCGCTCACCGGATTATGGCGATTTTTTCCTGCAGGCGCCTCACCCCGAAGGACAGCGCCGAGCACATCGCCAGGTACATGACCGCGACGAACAGGTACATCTCAACGACGCGGCTGTCGCGCTGCGCGATCTTGGTGGCGGCACCGACGAAGTCGGTGACGTTCAGGAGCGACACCAGCGACACGTCCTGGAACAGGATGATGGTCTGGGTGAGCAGCACCGGCAGCATGTTGCGGAAGGCCTGCGGCAGTATGACCAGCCGCATCGATTGCCAGTAACCGAGGCCGAGCGCCAAGGCGGCTCCGGACTGGCCCTTGGGGATGCTCTGTATGCCAGCGCGCATGATCTCGCAGAAATAGGCGGCCTCGAACATGACGAAGGTAATGTACGCCGAGCGCTCGGCGCCGATCTGCGGGGGGCGCTCGGCGCCGCTCAGAGACTGCAGGATCACCGGCACCAGGAAATAGAACCAGAAGATCACAAGGAGCAGCGGGATCGAGCGCATCAGATTGACGTAACCCGCCGCCGCGAGCGCGAGCGGCTTGAGCGCCGAGAGGCGCGCCATCGCAAGCAAGGTGCCGAAAACCGTTCCGCCGACCGCGGCGAGAACGGTGATCTGCACGGTGTACTGCAGGCCCGCCATCAGGTAGGGCAGGGTGCGCAAGACGGTGGCGAAGTCCAGATCGGCGATCATTTGCCCGCACCGATGTAGCCGGGGACCGCCGCTTTGCGCTCGAGCAGGGCCATCACGCGGTTGGAGGCGAACGCGATCCCGGCGTAAATCACCGTCGCCGCGCCGAAGGCCTCGAAATAGCGGAAGGTCATCTCGCCCATCTCGCGCGTGCGAAAAAAAAGCTCGGTCAGGCCGATAGAATAGGCGACCGCCGTGTTCTTGATCAGGTTCATCAGCTCGGAGGTAAGCGGCGGAATGATGATGCGGTACGCCATCGGCAGCAGCACGTAACGGTAGGTCTGCATCTGGGAGAGCCCCAGGGCGTACCCGGCATTGCGCTGGCCGCGCGAGAGCGACTGGATCCCGGCACGGACCTGCTCGGCGAGGCGCGCCGCGGTAAAAAGGCCGAGGCATACCACGGAAGTGACAAGCTGGAAGGTGAGGGGATCGATCGATACCACCCAGCGCTTCACCGGCGGGACCACCCCCGGCACCACGAAGAACCAGAGGAAGAACTGCACGATCAGCGGAATATTGCGGAACAGCTCGACGTAGCCGTTGCCAAGGCGCACGAGCCAGACGCGATCCGTAGTGCGCACGACGCCGATGACCGAGCCGAGCACGAAGGCCACGATCCAGGCAAGTGCCGCGACGCTGAGGGTCCACTCCAGTCCCGCGGCGAGCATCCGCCACCACGGGCCGTCGCCGTCGGGGACCTGCTCCAGAAAGATGCCCGGGTCCACGGCAAGCGCGAGCCGCCGGTTCAGGCGGCCGGTCTTAGATCAAGATAAGCTTCGTGCGCCCTCAGACGCCCCTGTCGTTCGGGTTGCTGAACGCTTCGCGGATCGCCGGCGTCATCGGGAAGTTCATGTTGATGCCCTTGGGCGGGATCGGGCTGGTAAACCATTTGGCAAAGATTCCATTGATCTCGCCGGACTTCATCACCCCTCCGATGGTCCTGTCGACCAGGGCCTTGAACTGGGGGTCGTCCTTCCTCAGCATCATGCTGTAGGGTTCCTGGCGCAGCGATTCCGGGAGGATCCTGTAGGCGGAGGGATTCCTCGAGTTGGCGATCTGGCCCGCGAGAAGAATATCGTCCATCACGAAGGCCGCGGCGCGGTCGTCGGCGACGAGGAGGAAGGATTCGGCGTGGTCCTTGCCGTAGATCTCCTTGACCTCCACGTTCCTGGTCTTCTCGTACTTCTTGATGAGCGGCACCGACGTCGTGCCCGAGGTCGTCGAGATTGTCTTGCCGTTCAGGTCGGCGAGCGAGTTGATACCGGAGGACTTCTTCACCGCCGCGGTGACGTTGATCACGAAGTACGTCGGGCCGAAGGACACCTGCTTCTGCCGCTCGACCGAATTCGTCGTCGAGCCGCACTCCAGGTCGATGGTGCCGTTCTGCATAAGGGGGATGCGGTTCGACGAGGTCACCGGCTGCAGCTGCACTTTCAGATTCGGCATCTTCAGCTCGGACCTGATCGCGCCGACGATCTTCATGCACAGGTCCATGGCGTAGCCGACCGGCTGCTGCCTGTCGTCGAGGTAGGAGAAGGGGATCGAGGATTCGCGGTAGCCGATCGTAATCGAGCCCGTCTCCTTGATCTTTTTCAGCGTCCCCGTTAGTTGCTGGGCCGCGGCGGGCGCGGCGAGCATTGCGCAGGCGATGGCGGAAAGTACGATTCGCGTGGTCTTGATCATATGAGAGCCTTCCTCTGCTGTATTGCGCCGCGGAGGATTCTACGCAGTCCCCGAGCCCTTGTCTAAGAGTCGGTGTTTCATCTGTTTCAGGCTGCCCGGCGCACCTTCTTCCCGAGGACATTGCGAAGGTAACGACCGGTGAAGCCCGCCTCGCTTGCGGCGATGTCTTCGGGCGTCCCTTGCGCGATGATGCGCCCGCCGCCGTCTCCGCCCTCCGGGCCGAGGTCGATCACCCAGTCCGCGGTCTTGACCACATCCAGATTGTGCTCGATCACGACCATCGTGTTGCCTGCATCGCGCAGGCGGTGCAGCACCGCGAGCAGCAAGTCGATGTCCTTGAAGTGCAGCCCCGTAGTCGGCTCATCGAGGATATAGAGCGTGCGCCCGGTGTCTCGCTTCGAAAGCTCGAGCGAGAGCTTCACACGCTGCGCTTCGCCGCCCGAGAGGGTCGTCGCCGGCTGGCCGAGCTGGACATAGCCGAGGCCTACATCGAGCAGAGTCTGCAGCTTTCTTTCCACGGCGGGCACCGCGCTGAAGAACTCGTGCGCGGCTTCGACCGTCATCTGAAGCACTTCATGGATGTTCTTTCCCTTGAACTGCACCTCCAGGGTCTCCCGGTTGTAGCGCTTGCCCTGGCAAACGTCGCAGGCGACGTAGATGTCGGGGAGGAAATGCATTTCGACCTTGATGACCCCGTCCCCCTGGCAGGCCTCGCAGCGCCCGCCCTTGACGTTGAAGGAGAAACGCCCCGGTCCGTACCCGCGCTCGCGCGCCATCGGGACGCCCGCGAAGAGTTCGCGGATCGGCGTGAACAGCGCCGTATAAGTAGCGGGGTTGGAGCGCGGCGTACGGCCGATCGGGCTCTGATCCACGCTGATCGCCTTGTCGAAGAATTCCAGGCCTTCGATCAAATCGTGTTCCGCGGGCTCATGCACCGACCCGTAGAGCTCGCGCGCGACGGCGTGATAGAGCGTGTCATTGACGAGCGTGGATTTCCCCGAGCCCGAGACGCCGGTTACGCACACGAACAAACCCACCGGCAGCGCGAGTTCGACATTCTTCAGGTTGTTGCCGCGCGCGCCGCGCAGTCTCAGGACCCGTGTCTTGTCGAGGCGGCGCCGCGACTCGGGGATCGCGATCTCTAGCTTGCCCGACAGATACTGGCCGGTCAGCGAGGCCGGATTCCTGCGAATCTCCGCGGGCGCACCCTCGGCGACGATTCTCCCGCCGTGCTCGCCGGCGCCGGGCCCCATGTCGAGCACGTGGTCGGCCGAATTGATCGCTTCCTCGTCGTGCTCGACCACGATCACGGTATTGCCGAGGTTGCGCAGGTGCTTCAGAGTGGACAGAAGCCGGCCGTTGTCGCGCTGGTGCAGCCCGATCGAGGGTTCATCGAGGACATACATGACGCCGGTCAGCCCGGAGCCGACCTGGCTCGCAAGCCGAATCCTCTGGGCTTCCCCGCCGGAGAGAGTGTCGGCCGACCGATCGAGAGACAGGTAGTCGAGGCCGACATTGTTGAGAAAAGAGAGACGCGCGGTGATTTCATTGACGATCTTCTCCGCGATCGGCTGTTTGGCCCCGCTCAGCTTGAGATTCCCGAAAAAGTCGAGTGCCTGCTTCAGGGGGATGCCGCTTACATCGTAGATCGCGCGGTCGTCGATTCTGACGTGGCGCGCTTCGACGCGCAGCCGGGTGCCGTTGCACTCGGGACAGGGCTTGGTATTGAGGAATTTCGCGAGTTCCTCGCGGACCACCAGGGAATCGGTTTCCTTGTGCCGCCGCTCGAGGTTGGGGAGGATGCCTTCGAACGCATGCTCTTTCACGACGGTCTGGCCGCGTTCAGTCAGGTAGGAGAACGGAATCTTTTCCTTCGTACCATAGAGCACGAGGTCCTGCACCGCATCGGACAGCTTTTCGAACGGCGTCTCGATGTTGAACTTGAAGTGCGCCGCGAGGCTGGTGAGCATCTGAAAATAGAACTGGTTGCGCCTGTCCCAGCCCTTGATCGCGCCCGAGGCAAGCGCGAGCCCCGGGTGCGCAACGACACGCTTGGGGTCGAAGAAGCTGATCGCGCCCAGGCCGTCGCATTTCGGGCAGGCGCCCATCGGGTTGTTGAAGGAGAACAGGCGCGGTTCGAGCTCCGGCAGCGAGTAGTCGCATACCGGGCAAGCGAACCGCGCCGAGAAAAGGTGCTCGCGGCCGGAATCGATCTCGAGCACGACGGCGCGGCCGTCGGCGTGCCGCAGCGCCGTTTCGAACGATTCGGCGAGGCGCTGCTTCGCATCGGCGCGCACCGTCACGCGATCGATCACCACGTCGACAGAGTGCTTGACGTTCCTGGAGAGCTTCGGAACCGCGTCGATCTCGTGGACCTTGCCGTCGATGCGCAGGCGAACGAAGCCCTGCGCGCGCAATTCCGCTACGAGCTCCTGCTGCTCGCCCTTGCGGCTCGCGACGATCGGCGCGAGGATCATGAGCCTCGTCTCTGCGGCGAGCGCCAGCACGTGATCCACCATCTGCGATACCGACTGCGCCTGGAGCGCAAGCTTGTGCTCCGGGCAGTAGGGCGTGCCCACGCGCGCGTAGAGCAACCGCAGATAGTCGTGAATTTCAGTGATCGTCCCGACCGTCGAGCGCGGGTTGTGGCTGGTTGCCTTCTGCTCGATCGAGATCGCCGGTGACAGACCTTCGATGAGATCGACGTCGGGCTTTTCCATCAGCTGCAGAAACTGCCTCGCGTAAGCGGAAAGCGATTCGACGTAGCGACGCTGTCCCTCCGCGTAGAGCGTGTCGAAGGCGAGGGAGGACTTGCCCGATCCCGAGAGGCCGGTGATGACGATCAGCCGGTTGCGGGGGAGATCGACGTTCAGGTTCTTCAGGTTGTGCGTGCGCGCGCCGCGGATGCGTATCTGGTCCATCAAAGCCAAAGCGCCTGTGCCTGTAGTCGAAGCCAAACCTGCTACTATACGAAATTCTGCGGCACCTTCGCTACTCCGTATGAATCCCCCGGCGGGCAATGGGAGAATGTCCTCCCTGGAAATGCGCGCCAGCCTGTCGCTCGCCCTGCTTTTCGCGTTGCGCATGCTGGGCTTGTTCATCATTCTGCCCGTCTTCGCCGCTGACGCTCCCCGACTGGCGGGCGGCGACGACCTGGTCCTGGTGGGGCTGGCGCTCGGTGCCTACGGTTTCACCCAGGGCATCTTTCAGATTCCCTTCGGAATGGCTTCGGATCGCTACGGGCGAAAACGGCTCATCGTCTTCGGCCTCGTTCTTTTCGCCGCCGGGAGCTTCATCGCCGCGTTCGCCAGCAGCATCTACAGCGTGATTATCGGTCGGGCAGTGCAGGGCGCGGGTGCCATCTCGGCGGCGGTTACGGCGCTCGCTGCCGACTTCACGCGCGAAGAGCATCGCACCAAGGCCATGGCGATGATCGGTGGATCCATCGGCCTGACCTTTGCCGTGTCGCTCGTTGCCGCGCCTGCTCTGTACGGCCGCATCGGCCTCGGCGGCATCTTCGGGATCACGGGCGCGCTCGCGCTCGCGGGGATCTGGGTCACTGCGCGCGTCGTCCCACCGGAACCGCACGGGGGCGCCGCGCGGCGAACCCGGCCCGGCGCACTGGGCGAGGTGCTGAGAAACGCCGATCAGCTCCGTCTCAACTTCGGCATCTTCTCGCTTCACGCCGCGCAGATTGCGATCTTTCTTGTCGTTCCCGTCGCGCTGGTTCGATACGCCGGAATCGAGGTGAGCGAGCACTGGAAGGTCTACCTGCCGGTCGTAATCGGGTCTTTCGTACTGGCGGTGCCGCTGCTGCTTCACGCCGAGCGCCGCGGCAGGACGAGATTTCTGTTCCTGAGCTCGATTGTTCTGCTGCTTTCGGTCGAGCTGGGTCTTGCCGTTTGCCTCGACGATCCGCGTATGGTGTTCGTGCTTCTGCTTGCCTTCTTCGTCGCCTTCAACGTCCTCGAGGCGAGCCTGCCCGCGTTGGTATCGCGTCTGGCTCCGTTGTCCTCGCGTGGCACGGCACTGGGCGTGTACAACACCACCCAGAGTCTGGGGCTGTTCGCCGGCGGGGCCGCAGGGGGGTGGCTGGCAAAGCACTTCGGCGAAACGGCGGCGTTTGTATTCGGAATCGCGATTGCTGCGTTATGGCTGGTGGTGGCACTCGGCATGCGTACACCGGTCGAAGCGACCGAGCGGACCTTTTCGATCCGCGCCGGGGTCGATCCGGTCGCGTTGCGCGAGGAACTGTTGCGCCTGCGCGGAGTGCGCGACGTGGCGGTGGCGGCCGACAAAGGCGTCGTCCGGTTAAGGGTGTATCCTGAATCCTTCGACGCGGAGAGCGCGAGCAAACTGATTGAGGGGGAAACAAATGGCATCGGTCAATAAAGTGATCATCGTAGGCAACCTCGGGCGCGACCCCGAGACGCGCTATAACCCGGAAGGGGGTGCGATCACCAACGTCTCGGTCGCCACTACCGAAACGTGGAAAGACAAGGCGAGCGGGGAGAAGCAGGAGCGTACCGAGTGGCACCGCGTCGTCTTCTTCAACCGCCTCGCCGAGATCGCGGGCGAGTATCTGAAGAAGGGATCGCAGGTTTATGTCGAAGGAAGCCTGCGAACGCGCAAATGGCAGGACAAGGAAGGCAAGGAACGCTATACCACCGAGATCGTGGCCGATAGAATGCAGATGCTCGGGAGCCGCCAGGGCGGCGGCGACGCAGGGGGGCGCGAAGCGAGGGAACCCGCAACCGCTGGAGAGGACAAGTCTCCGAAGAAATCTGCGGGCAAGTTCGACGACATGGAAGACGACATTCCGTTCTAGCCGGAGTCCCTTGCGCGGGGGCGCCACCGGTCCGGCGCGTGCGGGGCTTCTCCGGGGTGTCCCGAGTCGATCAGGCCATCGGTCGGTAGTTCCTGCTTATAATATAGGTCGTTTGGCACCTTGCGGTTCCTGCCCGATACTTGAACAGAAGACTATCCGCTGCCTCACCCGCATCGGCCTATCGCTGCCGTCGATGAAGGCTCCGAGGTTCGGGAAGCCGGTAGCTGCTTGAGAAGATCGCGAAAATCGGCCGCCAGCTGACCGCGGGCCGATTTCAGCGACGTAGGTGTCACCGACCTGGGGCTTGCCCGGTACGACTATTGCGACATGGAAAAAGACAATCTGACCCTGCTGAGCGAATTCCTGAAGAAGCGCGAGAACATCGACCCTGCTCGCGTGACACCGGAGGCATCGCTCGAAGAACTCAAGGTCGATTCGCTCTTGCTGCTCGAACTGCTGTTCGAGTTCGAGGACAGGCTCGGCATCAAGATCCCGCAAGACATTCCACCACCCAAGACCGTGGGCGACTTGCTGAGAATCGTCGAAGGGCTCAAACCGGGCGAGGGCGCCTGATGGCAGGTGGGCGGCGCGTAGCAGTCACCGGTTTGGGGCTCGTCAACCCCTTTGGCGGTGACCTCGCGGACTTCTTCGCGCGGATGCTCCGCGGCGAATCGGCGATCAGGCTCTATACCCGTGAAGACAGCGGGCTCAGGCCGCTCGTTGTGCCGGCGCTTCGATGCGAGAAGTTCGACGCCGCGGCGACTCTTGGTGGACCGCTTTCCTACACCATGGACCGATACAGCCAACTCGGGACCGTCGCAGCTCTTTCCGCGTGGCGCGATGCGGGCCTCCCCCAGACCAAGGATGCGCCGCGCAACGATTGGGGTGTCTCCTGGGGAACGGCGTTGGGGGGCACGCTGACGTTCGAGAGCGGCTATGTGGAGTTGCTGCGCAACGGCCGCGAGCGCGTACCGCCGCTTTCGGTCGTGCTTGGAATGAACAATGCCGCCGCCTCGCACATATCGATCCAGCTCGGGCTGGGGGCTTCCTGCGCGACCTATTCGGTCGCCTGCGCCTCATCGGCCTTCGCGATCGGCGAGGCGCTGTCGAAGATCCGCTCCGGCGAGGCGACACTCATGGTCGTCGGCGGCTCCGAAGCGCCGTTATCCTACGGCGTGGTGCGCGCCTGGGAGGCGATGCGCGTTCTTGCGGGTGGCGACGAGACAAGCGCCCCGCGCGCCTGTCGTCCTTTCAATTCTGACCGTCAGGGCCTGGTGCTCGGCGAAGGGGCGGGGGCGATGATCCTCGAAGATTGGGATCTCGCGGTCCGGCGCGGAGCCAGGATCTACGCCGAGTTCGCAGGGTACGGCAGCACTTCCGATCACAGCCACCTCGTCCGGCCCAAAGCGGACGGGCAGATCCGGGCCATGCGCATGGCTATCCAGGACAGCGGCCTGGGAGACGACGAGATCGACTATATCAACGCGCATGGCACGGCTACGCGCGAAGGCGACCCGATTGAAATCGCGGCCATACGCGGTGTTTTCGGATCGCGTTCCCCGGCCGTTGCGGTCAGCGCGACGAAATCCATGCACGGCCACATGCTCGGCGCGAGCGGGGTGATCGAAGCCATCATCACCGTGCTGTCGCTCGCGTCCCAGGAAGCGCCCCCGACCGCGTTTCTGGAGAACCTGGACCGCGAGTGCGCAGGCGTGCACCACATTACCGGGGAATCCCTGCGCGGGAATTTTCGGGCGGCGCTGTGCAACTCGTTCGCTTTCGGGGGCAGCAACTCGGTACTGGCGTTTCGCGCGGCTCACTGAGCCCGGCTTTTTTGGCGGCGGCATTCCCGGGCGCCGGTCGTTCACACGAATACGCGGGACGCACCCGGATTGATTGTCCGCGGGTTGGTCCGAATCACGACGCTTTCAGCCGCCGGATCGCGAGCGCCGGCAGACGCAGCACGAAGCCGACGAACAGGCGTATGTGCATCCACGTCAGCAGTGCGTTGTCGCGCCAATATCGGAAATGCGACACTCCGCCTTCCTCCGGGCGGAAATAGCGCACCGGAGCGGGTTTGTTGAGGGGGCGCACCCCCAGCCAGCACATTCGGACCACCGCTTCCGGATCGAAGTCGAAGCGGCGCATCCAGTGCTGTTTCCGCATTACATTGCGCAGTGGCTGGATGGGGTACACGCGGAAGCCATACAGGGAGTCGCCAATTCCCGTCCAGAGCGTCTCGAGATTGGCCCACCAGTTGGATACGCGGCGCCCCCTTACCCGCAGTCTCGGCGCGCTTTCGTCGAACACGGGGACGCCCAGCACCATGCAGGAGGGCTCGGCCGCAGACGTCGCCATGAACTCGCGGATGAGAGCGGGAGGATGCTGTCCATCCGAATCCATGGTCAGGACATGCGTGAATCCGGCGGCTTGGGCAAGCTCGATACCCTGCAGGATTGCCGCGCCCTTGCCGCGATTCCTGGGCAGTACCATCACCCTTAGACCGGAGTCGGCCCGGGCCATGGCGCACAGTCCCTCGGCCGTGCCGTCGGTGCTCGCGTCCACCACGACCCACACCGGGTTCCACGCGCGACGTGCCGCCTGAACCGTCTCATAGACCCGCTCGCCGGGGTTGTAGCTTGGAATCAGGACAAGGTGACTCCGGGAAGCTTCCTTCATCCAGCCCTCATCGCTCGTCCAGCCGGGGGTTCGGCCGCGCAAAGCTGTCGCCCGCGGCAGCGAGGGCATTTCCGCGGCCGAGCTCGGATGCAAGATAGGCTTCCAGTTCCGCAATCGTTTCTTTCAAGTTGTCCTTGGGCGTGAATCGCCTTCCCAGCCGGATGCGGTAACAGACCGGCACCGACGGCACGCGGTAAAGGGCCCAGCCCTTGGACAGAAACGGCGATGTAGTTTCGATCAATACTGTCTGGATGGGTACGCCCGAGCGCTTCGAGACAATGGCCGCTCCTCCCTTGAGACGATTGATCGGCTGGCGCGTCGTCCGCGTTCCTTCCGGGAAAAGCAGGAGCTGCCCCCCGCCCTTGAGGGTTTGCACGGCTTCCGTCACCCCACCGATGAACTCGTCGTTGCGTATGTAGCCGGCGAGGCGCGCGGCGGCTCCGTAAATCGGATTGTTGATCAGATCCGCCTTCATCACGCAGGCCACATCGGTCAGGCGCGAGAGGACCATGACCGCATCCAGGAGGCAGGGATGGTTGGGCGCGATGATCAACGGTCCGGCATCCCGCAGCGCGTCCAGCGCTCGCAGATCGAAGCGGAAACAACCGGTCAGCGCGAGGCCCCAGAGATAACAGCGAAATCCGTAGCTGGTGACCCGCCGCCCGACCACTCTTCCCCGCTCCTTCGACAGAACCTGAGATAGCAGCCCCGCAGTTCCGGACCAGATCAGGCACATCAGGCCGAAGACGAGTAGCCCCGAGTAGACGACAAGGCATCCATAGCCGGCGCGCAGCCCGGTCCGGATCATGGCTGTTGTAGAACCCCCCGAGACATGGCCCTTATTCATAGCATGAACTGGCAATGAAGATTCGCCGATATTTCACGAGATTGCAACCATGCGCACGCCGCGCATGGAACTGGGGTAAATCGTGGCTCGAAGCTCATCGTCACCATTTTTCTTCCGGGTCAGGGTAGAATCCGATGCGTTTGGATTGGAGATTCGGGACCTGCATGGACAGAATGCGCCGCGAAGTGTTGAAATCCGGAGGCGGAGCGGGCCTGTTCGCCTGGGCCGTCGCCGTCGGGCTTGTCAAGCCCTCGCAGGCGCTTGCGCAGGGGTGGAACAAGGCCGCCTTCGAGACGAAAAGCGTCGCCGACACGATCAGGGCGCTCGGCGGCAGCGGGTCGACCGAGAGCAAGGACATCCAGATCACCGCGCCGGACATTGCCGAGAACGGCGCCGTCGTTCCGATATCCGTGGAAAGCAGGCTAGCGAGGACGCAGGCCATAGCGATCTTGATCGAGAAGAACCCCTTCACGCTGTCGGCCGACTTCAGGATACCGGCCGGCACCGATCCCTTCGTGTCGACCCGCGTCAAGATGGCCGAAACCTCGAACATTTACGCGCTGGTCATCGCGGACGGGAAGTACTTCCATGCGGTGAAGGAGATCAAGGTCACCATCGGCGGGTGCGGAGGCTGATATGGCTGACCCAATGCGCATTCGTGCCAGCATGACTGGCGGCAAGGTCGAAGTGAAAGTCCTCATGGCCCATGAAATGGAAACCGGCCAGCGCAAGGACGCGCAAGGCAAGATCGTCCCCGCGCACTTCATCCGCAACGTGACTGTGACGCACGCGGGCAGGACGGTGCTTGCGGCGGAATGGGGAACCTCGGTGTCCCGCAACCCATTCCTGCATTTCCGCTTCAGCGGTGGCAAGGCGGGCGAAAAGATCTCAATCACCTGGGTCGACAACAAGGGTGAAAAGCGCACGGACGAAGCGACCATCTCCGGCTGATTCCGTGGCCGGACTGCGAGTCGCGTGGATGATCGCAATGCGCGTCCCGCTCGTCGCGGGCGCGCTCGCGGCGGCGCTTTCCTTCGTTGCCGCCGCTCAGGACGAGACTCAGAAGGGAATCGAACGCTACCGGGAGCTGCTCTCGGAAGGCAACCCTGCCGAGCTGTGGGAGGCGCGCGGCGAAGAACTGTGGAAGGCGAAGCGCGGCCCGAAGAACGCCTCGCTCGAGCAATGCGACCTCGGCCTCGGGCGCGGCGTGGTGAAAGGCGCTTTCGCGCAAATGCCCCGCTATTTCCCCGATACCGATCGCGTTCAGGACGTCGAATCGCGCATCGTGACCTGCATGGTCGCCGTCCAGGGTTTCACGCCTGAAGAGGCGATGAAGAACCCGTTCTCGACGCCCGATCGCCCATCGGACCTGGAAGCCTTGGCGAGCTACGTCGCGGCGGCCTCGAGGGGAATGAAGCTCGACGCGCCGCTTCGTCATCCAAAAGAGGTCGAGGCATTCCGCGTCGGCGAGCAGCTCTTCTACCGCCGGGCGGGCCCGCACGATTTCGCCTGCGTGAGCTGCCACGGCGAGAATGGCAAGCGCATACGGCGGCAGGATCTTCCCAAGCTGAACGATCCGAAGGAGGCGCGGAGAATTTTCACCACCTGGCCGGCGTACCGCGTGTCGCAGGGCACGGTGCGCACCATGCAACATCGCCTCTACGACTGCTACTGGCAGATGCGGCATCCGCAGCTGAGCTACGTGTCCGAGGCCTCGATCGGTCTCATGGTGTACATGGCGAAATACGCCAATGGCGGCACCATCAACGCGCCCGGACTGAAGCGCTGAGGGCAGCCATGCACATGCGCACCGCGTTGCTGCTGATTGTCGCCGTCGGGCTGGCGGCCGGCTGCGCGACGCGGCTCTCGGATGACGAGACGCGTCAGCGTGCCGAGCATGCGTTCCGCGAAGGATTCGCCAAGGGTAACCCGGCGGTCCTCGCGCGAGTGCAGCAGCAGGACGAGGCGCAGGCGCTTTGCAGCCAGTATCACAACGAGCCGACCGGCGACGTTGCCGGGCGCATCGAGCAGTCGCAGACGGCGACGATCCGCTTTCCAGCCTCGGGGAAGCTCATGGGCGACTGGCGCCGGGGGGAGAAGATCGCGCAAGACGGCTACGGAATGCGCTTCACGGATCGCGACACAAAGCGGCCCAACGGAGGCAACTGCTACAACTGTCATCAAATCGCGCCGCAGGAGATTTCCTTCGGAACGGTTGGCCCAAGCCTGTTCCGCTTCGGCAAGCTGCGCGGGAACGGTGAGACGGTCCAGAAATACGTCTACGGCAAGATCTACAACCCGCAGGCGACCGTCGCGTGCTCGAACATGCCGCGCTTCGGGCACAACGCCGTCTTGAGCGAGGAGCAGATCACGCATCTGGTCGCGCTGCTGCTCGATCCGGACTCGCCGGTGAACAAGTGACGAACGGGCGCATGCGCCCCTTCGTCATTCCCGCCATATTGGGGACCCAGTCTCGTTGAGCATCGCTGTACTCCCGCCTCCGCGGGAGTAACGCAATATGTATCTTTCCCGTCGCGAGTTCCTGCAGGCGCTGGCGGCAGCAGCGGCGGGAGGCATCGCGCTCGACGCCGGCCCGGCGTCGAAAGCGCCCGCGCACTACAACCTGCCGCCTTTCGGCACGCTGTCGCTGCTTCATTTCACCGATAGTCACGCTCAGCTGCTGCCGGTGCATTTCCGGGAGCCGAACGTCAATCTCGGAGCTGGAACGAGCGCGAACCGCGCGCCGCATCTGGTGGGCGAGGCGCTGCTCAAACGGTTCCGCATCCGCCCGGGCAGCCGCGAGGCGCACGCGTTCACGCATCTCGACTTCGCCGCCGCGGCGCGGCGCTACGGCAAGCTTGGCGGCTTTGCGCACCTCGCGACGCTGGTGAAGATGCTGCGGGCCGGGCGTCCGGCGAGTCTGCTGCTCGACGGCGGCGACACCTGGCAGGGCTCGGCGACCGCGCTGTGGACCCGCGGCCAGGACATGATCGACGCGCAGAAGCTGCTCGGCGTGGATTTCATGACCGGGCACTGGGAGTTCACTTACGGCGCCGCCCGCGTGAAGGAAGTGGTCGAACGGGACTTCGCAGGAAAGATCGAATTTCTCGCCCAGAACGTGGAGACCAGCGACTTCGGCGACCCGGTGTTCACCCCGTATGCGATCCGCAGCCTTGCCGGGGTGCCCGTCGCGGTCGTCGGCCAGGCGTATCCCTACACCCCGATCGCCAATCCCCGGCACTTCGTCGCCGAATGGAGATTCGGCATCGAAGAGGAGCGGCTGCAGCGGAGCGTGAACGAGGCACGCGACAAGGGAGCGCAGGTGGTGGCGCTCCTCTCGCACAACGGCATGGACGTGGACTTGAAGCTCGCCTCGCGCGTTGCAGGCATCGACGTGATCTTCGGGGGTCACACGCATGATGGTGTTCCGGAGCCCATCATCGTTTCGAATCCCTCCGGACAGACGCTGGTCACCAACGCCGGCTCGAACGGCAAGTTCCTGGCTGTGCTCGATCTTGAAGTGAGCGCTGGCCGGGTTACCGATTTCCGTTACCGGCTGCTGCCGGTGTTTGCCAATCTTCTCTCCGCCGATCCGCAGATGGAGCAGCTCATCGAGAGAGCGCGCGCGCCGTATGCGGCCAGGCTCGCCGAGAAGCTCGCCGTGACCGAGACGCTTCTTTATCGGCGCGGCAATTTCAACGGCTCCTTCGATCAGCTGATCCTCGATGCGTTGATGGAAGTAAAGGGGGCCGAGATCGCGTTTTCTCCCGGCTTCCGCTGGGGGACGACGCTGCTGCCGGGCGATGCGATTACCCAGGAGCAGGTCATGAGCCAGACCGCGATCACTTATTCGCAGACCACGCTTTCCGAGTTGAGCGGGGCGGCGATCAAGGCGATCCTCGAGGATGTCTGCGACAATCTTTTCAACCCCGATCCGTACTATCAGCAGGGCGGAGACATGGTCCGCGTGGGCGGCATGACCTACAGCTGCACTCCAGGTGCAAGAATGGGCGCTCGCATCTCCGAGATGCGTCTCGCCGGCAAGCCCCTCGAAGCCGGAAAGACCTACAAGGTCGCGGGCTGGGCTTCGGTCGCCGAGGACACCCACGGCGGCGAGCCGGCATGGGAAGTGCTCGGGCGCTACTTGCGCGCGAAAAAGATCGTCAAGCCCGGCAAACTCAATTTGCCGCGGCTCGTGGGCGTGAAAGGCGACGCCGGAATCGCCTGACGCGGAAGCGGCCGAGACTTGATTCTTGCGACTGCGCCCTCATCATGCGCCGGGAACCGCGACTCTTCGGGGTATAATGAAAAGCTTGTCGGAGGCGCCATGCCGATTTACGAATATCGCTGCTCGTCCTGCGGATTCCAGAAGGAATTCCTGCAGAAAGTCACCGATCCGGTTATGACCGTATGTCCGGAGTGCGGCAAGCAGACCTTTTTCAAGATGCTGACCGCGGCGGGATTCCAGCTGAAGGGCAGCGGCTGGTACGCGACGGATTTCAAGAACAGCGGCGCAAAGCCCGCGGCGAAGGCCGAAAGCAAGGACAAGGGCGACACCGCAGCCAAGGACGCGACGAAGACCGAATCCAAGCCCGACACGCCCGGGTGCGGCACCGGTGCTTGTCCGGCCTGTTCCTGACTTCGGGATCCGAACCGCGCTCGTAGTCGCGGGTTTGCTTTTCTCCCCGCAGCGGGCAAAGCGCCCGTTTCTCGTGCCGCAGCGTCGGCGTACAGTCGAATGAAGAAATACCTCATCACCGGGCTCCTCATCTGGATCCCGCTCGCGATCACGATCTGGGTGCTTGAGCTCATCGTGAGCACGATGGATCAGTCGCTGCTGCTGCTTCCGCCCCAATACCAGCCGCAGGCCTTGTTCGGCTACCAGATCCCGGGCCTGGGGGCGGTGCTCACCGTCCTCGTCGTACTGGTCACTGGCGTGCTCGCCTCGAACATCCTGGGGCAGCGGCTGGTGCTCTTCGGCGAGAAGATCGTCGGCCGCATCCCCGTCGTGAAATCCATCTACAGCGGAGTCAAGCAGGTGAGCGATACGCTGTTCGCCCCGGGCGGACAGGCATTCCGCAAGGCCCTGCTCGTGCAATATCCGCGCGAAGGCAGCTGGACGATCGCGTTTCTCACCGGGCAGCCGGGCGGCGACGTCGCCAACCACTTGCACGGAGAGTACCTGAGCGTCTATGTTCCCACCACGCCCAATCCGACTTCCGGATTCTTTCTGATGATGCGCAAGGCGGAGATCGTCGAACTGGACATGAGCGTCGACGAGGCGCTCAAGTATGTCATCTCCATGGGCGTGGTCCCGCCACAGTGACGGGAGCGAAATCCGGCCAGGAGCCTCCCGGCTTGCGCCGGCCGCTGCCTTCATCCCCTCCCCTGAGGGTTTGAACGCGCAGGCGGCCGCGGTAAAATGCGGCCAGTCGCTAGTTCCCCTCGTACCCTACGAGCGGTCCGGAAAACTGCACGCTTGAGGAAAAGCATGGCCCAATCTCATCCCGAATCCGCTGCCACAGCCGCGGCCCCTGCCGCTCTATCGAAAAGCCAATGCGATGTGCTGGTCATCGGAGGGGGGCCGGGAGGCTCGACCATATCGGCGTTTCTCGCGCAAAAGGGCTGGAAAGTCGTGTTGCTGGAGAAAGAGCATCATCCGCGCTTTCACATTGGCGAATCGCTGCTGCCCCTCAACTTGCCTTTGCTCGAGCGCCTCGGCGTGCTCGATCAGGTGGACCGGATCGGATTGGTAAAGCCCGGTGCCGAATTCAACCATGAGGGCTACGCGCCGGCGGTCTACTACTTTGCCAACGCCATGGACAAGTCCTACCCTTCCGCCTACGAGGTAAGGCGCTCGGAATTCGACAACCTGCTGTTGCGGAACAGCGCCGCAAAGGGCACCGACGTTCGCGAGGGCGTGAAGGTCACCGAGGTGGAATTCCGGCGGGGTTCGACATCGCTGGTGCACGCCGTCGACGAGCACGGCGGCGCGCAACTTTGGGAAACGCGCTTCTTGGTGGATGCTTCGGGCCGCGACACCTTCCTCGCCAATCGTTTCAAGATAAAGAACCGCAATCCGGTGCATAACAGCTCGGCCATTTTCGGCCACTTCGAGGGCGCAGTGCGCCGCCCGGGGCGCGACGAGGGCAACATCAGCGTCTACTGGTTCGATCACGGCTGGTACTGGATGATCCCGCTGCGCGACGGCGCAATGAGCGTCGGCGCGGTGTGCTGGCCGTACTACATGAAGAGCCGCAAGGTGAGCGTGGACCAGTTCCTGCTCGACACCATTGCCCTGTGCCCGGCCATGGCAGAGCGCCTCAAGAACGCGAAGCTCATGGCGCCGGCGCTCGCGACGGGCAATTTTTCATATCGCGCCGAGCGCATGACCGGCGACGGCTACCTGATGGTGGGCGACGCCTACGCGTTCATCGACCCGGTTTTCTCGAGCGGCGTGTTTCTCGCCATGAACGGCGGCGAGCTCGGCGCGGAAGTGGTCGATGAGGCGCTGCGCAACGGCAATGTCTCGGCGCGGAGCCTGAGGCGCTACGAAAAGACCATCCAGCACGGTCTCAAAATGTTCTCCTGGTTCATCTACCGCATTACCACGCCGGCGCTGCGCGAAATGTTCATGTCGCCGACCCATTCGTTCCGGCTGGAAGAAGCGATCTTGTCACTGCTTGCGGCCGACATCTTCGGCAAGACGCCGATCCGGGGTCCGCTCCTGGTCTTTAAAGTACTCTATTACCTGACCTCGATCATCCATTGGCGCGAGAGCCTCCCAGCTTGGCTGAAACGCAAACGCGCTTGGCGCACGAAGCTCGACTTCGTCTGGAAGAGCGGCAGCTGAAACGCCGGGGCGGCGCCGGATCATTTCGCAGTGCTGCGCGAGTTTGAGAATCAGCCAATCGGGAGTTGCGTCAATGCATCGCTGGGCTCCTCGGGGTGTGCTCGCAGTTCTGTTGCTGCTTGGCTATCCCGCTCTCACACATGCCTCAGTCGTCACCGGGCTCGCCTATCTAGCGTGGGCAGCATGGCTGTGCATCGCCGCGCTGGTGTACCTGTCAATTCCCGGCCCGTGGGGCTTTGCGGGTTTTGCGCTGCTTGCAGCGGCGCCGCTCGTCGCCGACACGGATGCGCTGCTGAAGCTGCCGCCCGTCATCATCGACTTGGCTTTGGCGGTCTGGTTCGGAAGGACGCTCGCGCCGGGTGAAGAGCCGATGATCAGCTGGTTCGCGCGCCTCGCGCGCGGGACGGAGCTTCCCCCGGATCTCGCGCGGTATACGCGGATTTCGACGAAGGTGTGGACGGCATTTTTCGTGAGCATGGCGGCCGTGGCTGCAGCGCTGGCGGTGCTGGCGACACCCTGGGCCTGGTCTGTGTTTACGAACGGGATCGACTATCTTCTGGTAGGCGTACTGTTCGTCGGCGAGTACGTCTTCCGCCGAGTGCGCTACCGGCACCACGAACACCGCCCCTTCGCCGACGTGGTGCGAACCGTGGCCCGCGCGGGCAGGCTCGCGCCGCGCCGGAGCGCGAGCAAATGAACGCCGCGCCGAACGCGCCCTGGCTCTACCGTAGGGAGAGGGGCAGCCGCAGCGCAACACGGTTCATGACGTGGCTCGCTTTGCGCAGCAGCCGGCGCGCCGCGCGTTTGCTGCTGTATCCGATTTGCGCCTACTTCCTGCTCTTTTCCCCGCGTGCACGCAGCACTTCGCGCCAGTACCTCGCCCTCGCCCTCGCCAGGCCACCGCGTTTCACCGATCTCTGGCGGCATTTCTTCACCTTTGCCGCGACGGTCCTCGACCGCGTGTATTTCACCGGCGGCCGGTTCGGCCACTTCGACATCGAGGTCAGGGGCCTGGAGCGACTGCGCGGCACCCTGGCCCAAGGGCGAGGCTGCCTTTTGCTCGGGGCGCACCTGGGCAGCTTCGAGCTGCTGCGCACGCTCGCTCGCGAGCACCGCTTGTCCGTCAACACGGTGATGTACGAGGAGAACGCCGCGAATATCACGGAGGTGTTGAACGCTCAGCTCGATCCGACGCTCCGCGAGCGCATCATCGTGTCCGGTAGGGTCGACACCATGCTGCGGATCGCCGAATGCCTCTCGCGCGGCGAGCTCGTCGGCATGCTCGGCGACCGCGCGGCCGGCTCCGACAAGACGGTCACGTGCCGCTTTTTCGGTCGCAATGCCGCCTTTCCCGAGGGGCCGCTGCGGCTCGCCCTCAGCCTGCGCGTGCCGGTGTATCTGGTCGCAGGCCTGTACGAGGGCGGCAAGCGTTACGTAATCCACTTGGAGCCGTTTTGCGAAGAGCCGAACGCGAATCGCGCCGAGCGGGCCGCGTGGACGCGCGAATGGGCCCAACGCTACGCCGAGCGCCTCGAGCATTTTTGCCGCCTCGCGCCCTACAACTGGTTCAATTTCTATGATTTCTGGAACAGGTCTTCGCCCTAGGCTCGCCGGCGCGGTGTCCGTGCTGCTTTTTGCCGGGGCGCTGCAAGCGGCGGCCGAGGAAGCGCACTGGGATTTCACTCGCCTGATGGCGGAGCTCGCGCAGGTGCAGACGAGCCGGGCGCGATATTCCGAAGTCAGGCGCATCGCCGCGCTGCGCCAGCCGCTCGCGCTCTCGGGGAACCTATACTATTCACGCCCGGCCCGCGTCGAGAAGCATCAGATCCTGCCGTTCCGCGAGGTGATCCGGATAGACCAGGAGGAGCTTACCGTGGAGCGGGGGGGGAAGACACGGACCATCGCGCTCACCGGCGCACCGCTCATCGCCGCCCTCGTGGAGAGCCTGCGCGCAACGCTCGCCGGGGATGGTGCCGAGCTCGAGCGGCTCTTCACGGTGCGGGTGGAGGGAGCGAGGGAACGCTGGGCGCTCAAGCTCACGCCCAGGGACACGGAGGTCGCCGGCATTATCGACAGGATCAGCATCAACGGCTCGGGATCCCGGGTGAGCAGAATCGAAATCCTAGAGCCGAGCGGGGACAGCTCGGTAATGACGATCCACCAGCAATCCTAGGGAACCTGTGAAAAGGCGTGAGTTGTGTCGCGAGGCAGGCGACCGCGGAGGGCAGAGCAGGTTCCGCGGGCGAAGCGAGTCTCTCCCCGTCCTGTACGCGGCCAGCTCGTGAAATCCTATCCTCGGGCGTCCCTCCTCATCTGGATCGCGCTCGTGGCCGCGAGCGCGTGGTGGATCGCCCGGCATGCCGTCTTCACCAACGAGCTGACGGCCATGTTGCCCACATCGGGCAGCCGCACGCAGCAGCTCCTGCTCGAACAGCTTCGCTCCGGGGGCGCCTCACGCACCTTGCTCCTCGCAATCGAAGGCGACGATCCCGCCGGGCTCGCCCGGGCGAGCGGCGCGCTGGCGCGCTCCCTCGCCGCCGATCGCCGCTTCGACTACGTCACCAACGGGTCGGCGGAGTACACCCGGGCGGCGCGCGAGCGCCTGATCCGATATCGCTACCTTCTCAGCCCGGCGGTGAACGCCGCTCAGTTCAGCGAGGAATCGCTGCGGCGCGCGCTGCGCGAGAATTTCGAGCAGCTCGCTTCGCTCCCCGGCCTGGCATTCAAGGCGATGCTCGCGCGCGATCCGACGGGAGAACTGCGGAGGATCGCCGAAGCCTCGATCCGCGACGCCCCGGCTTCCAGGCATGGGGTATGGTTTTCTCCGGACGGAAAACGCGCGCTCCTGCTCGCGCAGACCGCGGCTTCCGGCATGGACGCGGTGCGCCAGCAGGAAGCGCTCGATGCCCTTGCTTCGACCTTCGCCGGCGTCAAGGCGGGCCCGGGCATGCGGCTGCTCGCGAGCGGACCCGGCGCCTTCGCGGCGCGCACGCGCGCGGCGATCGAGCAGGACGCCCGGTGGTTGAGCGGGCTCGCCAGCGCACTGGTCGTGCTGATATTGATACTCGTATACCGATCAGCCTCCACCGTGGCGCTCTCCGCCCTGCCCGTGCTGACCGGCCTGGTCACGGGTGTCGCGGCGGTGAGCCTGGTCTTCGACTCGGTGCACGGCATCACGCTCGTTTTTGGGGTAACCCTGATCGGCGAAGCGGTGGACTATCCGTCCTACGTCTTCGCCCAGCGCAGGCAGGGGGAGTCCGTGCTCGATGTCCTCGCGCGAATCTGGCCGACGCTCAGGCTCGCGGCTCTGACCACCGTATTCGGCTCGCTCGCGCTGCTCCTTTCGAGCCTGCAGGGCCTGTCGCAACTGGGCGTGCTGTCCATGGTCGGCGTGCTCGCTGCCGGACTTGCGACACGCTGGGTGCTGCCCGCGCTCGCTCCGCGCACGCCGCCTCCGCGCTCACTTCCCTTCAGCCTGGTGCGCGCCGGGCTCGCCATGCGGCGCGCCGCCTGGCTCGCCTGGGTGCTGCTCGCCGCAGCGCTCGCCGTCATCGCCCTGCGCCACGACCGGGTCTGGGACGACGACCTCGGTCACCTGAGCCCGCTGCCGCAAGCGGCGCGCGAGCTCGAGGGCCAGCTGCGCGCCGACCTGCGCGCTCCGGACGTGCGCTACCTGATGACGACGACGGCGGCGAGCCGGGAAGCGGTGCTTGCACAGAGCGAGCGCGTCGCGCTCGCTCTGGAGGAGGGCGTGCGCAGCGGTCTGCTCGACGGCTTCGATATGGCGGCGCGCTACCTGCCCAGCGAAGAAACCCAGAAGCGCCGTCAGGCCGCCCTGCCCGAGGCGCAGACGCTGCGTCGCTCGCTCGCGGCAGCGAGCCGCGGGCTGCCGTACCGTGCGGACGCCTTCGCACCCTTCCTGCGCGACGTGGAAGCCGCCCGGCGCGGACCCTTGCTCAGCCTCGAGGACCTTCACGGCACGGGACTCGACCTCAAGGTATCGTCGCTGATCGGGTCCCGCGGCGGCGAATGGCAGGCGCTCATTCCATTGAGAGGCGTGCGCGACGCAGCGGGTCTGCAGGAACTCGCGCAGCGCTTGCCTGCCGGAGCCGGGGCGAGCTTCCTCGACCTGAAAGCGGAATCGGACCGCCTCGTCGGGGGTTATCGCGCCCAGGCTCTCCGGTTCGCCGGAGTGGGCGCGCTCGCCATCGCGCTCCTCCTGTGGCTTGGGCTTCGCAACCTCGGCTTCGCGCTTCGGGTCATGCTGCCGGTTTATGCGGGGATTGCGATGACCGTCGCCCTGCTCGTCGGCTCGGGCGTGGGGCTGACGCTCTTCCACTTGGTTTCGCTCCTGCTGGTGCTGGGCGTCGGGCTCAACTACGCGCTTTTCTTCAATCAGGCGGAGGTTGGGACCGAGAGCGAGCGCGAAACCTCGCTCGCGCTGTCGGTGTGTTTTCTCACGACGTTCGCGGCATTCGGGTGCCTGGCGACCTCGCGCATCCCGATCCTGTCGGCTATCGGACTGACCGTGTCGCTTGGGACGGCGCTGTCGCTGGTGAATGCGATGGTCCTCGGGGAGGCATCGGGGCGAACCCGCGGCGCGAGCTGAAGCCCGCGTTCGGTTTGTTATACTCGGCCGCTCTGCGGCAGGTATAAGCAAGACGACATGCGTACCCACTATTGCGGCAAGCTGAACGCTGCCCTGCTCGGCAAGACCGTCACGCTCGCCGGCTGGGCGCACCGCCGTCGCGACCACGGCGGGGTCATCTTCATCGACCTGCGCGACCGCGAGGGCCTCGCCCAGGTGGTGAGCGATCCGGACCGCAAGCAGACATTCGCCGTGGCGGAGAAGATCCGCAACGAATACGTGCTGAAGGTGACCGGGGTGGTGCGCAAGCGGCCCGAGGGCACGGTCAATCCCAACCTCGCAAGCGGCGAGGTCGAGGTGCTCGCTCACGACATCGAAATCCTCAACGCCTCGCTCACGCCCCCCTTCCAGCTCGACGAGGAAAACCTCTCGGAGAACGTTCGCCTCACGCATCGCGTGCTCGATCTGCGGCGCGAGCCGATGCAGAGGAACCTGATGCTGCGCTACCACGTCGCGATGGCCGCGCGGAGATATCTCGACGCCCAGGGCTTCATCGACATCGAGACGCCGATGCTGACGCGCTCCACCCCCGAGGGCGCGCGCGACTACCTCGTGCCTTCGCGCGTGCACGAAGGCGAATTCTTCGCTCTGCCGCAGTCGCCGCAGCTGTTCAAGCAGATGCTCATGATCGCCGGCTTCGACCGCTACTACCAGATCACGCGTTGCTTCCGCGACGAAGACCTGCGCGCCGACCGGCAGCCCGAGTTCACCCAGATCGACTGCGAAACCTCCTTTCTTGGCGAATCGGAGATCCGCGCGATATTCGAGGGCATGATCCGCGCGGTATTCAGGGAAGCGCTGCAGGTCGATCTCCCGGAGGCGTTTCCGGTCATGACGCATGCCGACGCCATGCTGCTCTACGGCTCCGACAAGCCGGACTTGCGCGTGCCGCTGCGATTCACCGAGCTGACCGATGCAATGAGGACGGTGGAATTCAAGGTGTTCGCCGGCCCGGCGAACGCGGCCGGCGGGCGCGTCGCCGGTTTGCTCGTTCCCCGCGGCGGCGAGCTCACGCGGGGCGAGATCGACGGCTACGCCGAATTCGTCGGCATCTACGGTGCGAAAGGGCTCGCCTGGATCAAGTTCAACGATACGGCGAAGGGACGGGAAGGGATGCAGTCGCCGATCGTGAAGAACCTCTCGGATGCGGCGCTCGCCGCGATCCTCGAGCGCTCCGGCGCCAGGAACGGCGACCTCATGTTCTTCGGCGCAGGGCCTGCCAAGATCGTGAACGACGCGCTCGGAGCGCTGCGCGTGAAGATCGGACACGAAAAGGGCTTCGCCGAAGCCGGTTGGCAGCCGCTGTGGGTCGTCGACTTCCCGATGTTCGAATACGACGAGGAAGCCCGGCGCTGGAACGCGATGCATCACCCGTTCACCGCACCCAAGGACGGGCACGAGGCGTTTCTCGAATCCGAGCCCTCGAAGGCGCTCGCCAAGGCCTACGACATGGTGCTGAACGGCTCGGAGATCGGCGGCGGATCGGTGCGCATTCACCGCGAGGAAGTGCAATCGAAGGTGTTCAGGGCTCTTTCCATCGGGACCGAGGAGGCGCGGCAGAAGTTCGGGTTCCTGCTCGACGCGCTGCAGTACGGCGCCCCGCCGCACGGCGGAATCGCCTTCGGCCTCGACCGCATCGTGGCGATGATGGCGGGCGCCGAATCCATCCGCGACGTCATCGCCTTCCCCAAGACGCAGCGCGCGCAGTGTCTGCTGACGCAGGCGCCCTCGCCGGTGGACGAGAAGCAGCTGCGCGAGCTGCACATCCGCCTGAGAAGAGCGGAAAAATCGTGAACGCGGACCGGCTCAAGGATCCCGCAAAGGCGGGCGTTTTTCATCTGTCGGCGGATGCGCGCGAATTCGCGCGCATCGCCGCGGCGGCGGGGCTGATGGTGGTCTACGTCGACATCGGCCACGCGCACGACCAGGAGGATTTCGTCGCCCAGGCGTCGCTCGCGATGCGCTTTCCCGAGCGGTTCGCCGCGGACGGGCATGCTTTCGCCGAAGGACTCAAAGACCTGTCCTGGATGCAGGCCAAGGGCTGGGCGGTGATTCTCGAGAAGAGCAAGCACTTCTGCGGCGGGCACGCTGCGGAGTTCAAGCGGACGATGGAGCTCATGGAGAAAGCCGCTGCGCACTGGCGCGCGCAGGGGAAGCCCTTCTGGACTCTGATCGGCGGGCCCGAGGGCTGGAAATCCGGCTGGCCGGACCTGCCTGCCTGATCCGCCTCAGGCGTCGCCCGGCTCGATCCCCATCGCCTCGCAGAACGCGCGCCGCACTTCGGGCGGCTGCCCGTAGTGCCAGCGGAAATCCCTGAGCAGGTTCTTCCAGAAGGGATGCTCGCGGTATTGCGCGAGTGTCATGCCCTCGGTGTAGAGCTTTCTTCCGACGTTGGGCAGCTCGATGCGCCGGTTGAGCGCGGGATCGCGAATGAGGCCTTTCGGGTCCTTGCCGGCGGCGAGCGCGTCGAGATCCTTGAAGAACTGCTTGCGCAGCATCGAGATGCCGCGGTCGCTCGCGCCCAGATTCTCCCGCGTGCGGTCGGCGATCCGGCCCTGGCCCACCCAGGCGACGATATCCTGGTTGATCACGTGGCTGGTGATCCAGCGCCCGCTCTGCGGGTCGCGAATCGGGCTCGTCCACGCCGGAATGCTTGCCTGCTCGTAGGGCTCGGATTCCTTCGGGACGCGGATGAACGACCAGGTCACCGAGAGCATGTTCTCCTCGTCGACCGGCACGCGCCACTCGAAGTGCTCGCCGAGGAAGAAGGCATTCGGCCACAGGCACACGCGGCCGGTCGTCCACAGCGGATCGCTCTCGTCGGCACCCTCGCGCACGCGCTTGTAGGTGAAGCCGAAATCGAACTCCTCGAAACCGAGCTTGAGATGCGTCGGCGCGTACGGGCCGGTCCTGCCCTCGAGCCGGACCCTCCAGTTTTCGTGCATCCATTCGAAATGCACCGGGTCGATGGAGTTCTCCTGGCACTGGAGCCAGTTACACGGCACTTCCGCGAACACGATCTGCGCGAAACCGTTCTTCCACGAGAAGATCTCCCAGTCGGGAAGGAGCGGCGCGGGCCGCGGACCCAGATAGGCCCACAAGAGGCCCGCTTTTTCCTGCAGCGGATAGGCGGTGGTGCGGATACGCTTCTTCAGGCGCCCCTGCGGGTCGAATTTCTCCTCGAAGGGCTGCGCGATGCATTGTCCCGCATGGTCGTACACCCAGCCGTGGTAGTGGCAGCGCAGCCCGCACTCCTCCACGTAGCCGTAAGCGAGGTCAGCGGCCCGGTGCATGCAGTGGCGGGCGATCAGCCCGAAGGTTCCCGAGAGATCCCTGTACGCCACCAGATCCTCCCCGAGGATGCGCACCGCCTTGACCGGATGTTTCTTGAGCTCGCTCACCGCGGCGACCGGATGCCAGTAGCGCCGCAGCAGCTCGCCCATCGGTGTCCCGGCGCCGACCCGGGTGAGTGTGCGATTTTTCTCCGCGCTCAACATGGAACATTGTTCATAACGCGCTCATATCGACTATTATTGCCGCGCTTCGGGCTTATGACTACTGCCTACAAGATTCCCCGCTCGGTGCTGGTCGTCGTGCACACGCCTGATCTGCAGGTGCTCATGATGGAGCGCGCCGGCTGGCGGGATTTCTGGCAGTCGGTGACCGGAAGCGTCGCGCATGAGAACGAGCCGCTGCGCGAAACCGCGATACGCGAAGTGCGCGAGGAGACCGGCATCGACGCAAACCGCTACGATCTGCGCGACTGGGGCATCGAGAACCGCTTCGAGATCTTCAAGCAGCACCGCAGCCGCTACGCCCCGGGCGTGACCCACAATCTGGAGCACGTTTTCAGCCTGGAGGTGCCGGCGGGGACGCCGGTGCGCCTCGATCCCGACGAGCATCTGAGCTTCCGTTGGCTACCCTACCGCGAGGCTGCCGCGCTCACGCTCTCCTGGACCAATCGCGACACCATCCTCGCGCTGCCGCAAAGACGCGGCGCCGGCGCGCAGTGAGCCTCGCCCGAGGTGCCGGGGAATATGTCTTGCGGCTTGCTGTTGGCGTGGGCGTGGCCCGAACAGCCTCGCGTTCCAAAGTCGTCCTCATCCTGATCGCGGCTTGTATCGGCGCGGCGCCGGCCGCGGCACAGGATGTGCGCGTCGAGGCCTCCCGCGACGGGGAGTTCGTCAACGTGGCCGCGTTCGCAGAGTTCCCGGCCGATCTGCGCGTCGCCTGGGAGGTGCTTTCGGACTACAATCGTCTGGCGCAATTCATCCCCGACATCAGCAGCTCGCGCGTGGTGTCGCGCGACGGCGGCAGGGTCGTGGTCGAACAGAGGGGGACGATCGGGTTTTTCTTCTACCGGCAGCCGGTGGAGGTGAGGCTCGCCGTGCTCGAGGAACCGATGCGCAGGATCACCGCGCGGGCCGTGGGCGGCAACATTCGCGACCTGGAGACGCGCTACGAGCTTCAGCCGGGCGGGGCCGGACTCAAACTTGTGTACGCCGGACGTTTCATCCCCGAATTCACCGTTCCGCCCCTGATCGGCCTGCCGATCATGCGCCACATAATCGAGCGCAGGTTCCGGGCTATGGTAAGCGAGATCCTGCGGCGCGACGCGCTCGCGAAAGGCGCTCCCAGGCAGTAAAGTTTCACCTTATGAATCGCATTGCCGCCACGCTGGCCGTCGCTGTGCTCGCCGCTTGCGGGTCGGTCGACCTCTACCGCCGCGAACCGGTGCAATCGCACCGCGGTCAGGGTGCCGGGTCGTCGCTGGGGGCCTGCATTGAGCTGCTGGAGGCGATCGATCGGGCGGCGGACGCGGCCGAAGTCAACGATGCGCTCGCGAGCCGCATCGCCGGATTCCCGTACCTGCGCACCAGCCGGTTTCTCGCGAGCTTCGCAGCCCAACCGCTCTCGGACGCGGCATTCCGCGAGTGGGTCGAGCGCATGCGGCGTTTGGACGAGGAGGCGCGCTCGATCGAAGTGGCGAACCTCCCGCGCGCCAGGCGCGAGGCCTTGCTCAAGGCGGTTCCCGCGCCGTTCCGCGCGGATCTCCCGACTTACATGCGCGAGTGCTCGAAGCGGCTCAAGTACGCCGATCTCGCCGACGAGCGGTCCGGCGCGCTGCTGCGGGCCGCCGCCGTGGTGCCCTCCGACTACCAGACCTGGAAGCGCGTGCTCGGCCTGTATTGGCTCGGGCAACCCATACTTGCCTCGGGCGTGCGCAAGGACGAGGCCGAAACCCGGAAGCTGTTCGCTTCCCAGCCCTCGCCGACCGGGCGCCGGGTGCGCTACGCGATGGCGCCGGCGCAAGCGGCGGGCGCCGCGGAGGTCGCGGCGATCCTTGCGCGCGGCGCTGCCGATCCCTTGGGCGTGCCCGAGCCGGGACCCGCGGAGCTCGCCCCGCTCTTCGCCGCGTACGCGCCAGGCTTCGAGCTGGACGAAGGCGATGCGAACGACCGCATCGGCGCGCTCGGCTACGGCGCGGACGGGAGACTGCGTGCGGACGCCGGGTCCCCGACCGTCTACACCCGGCTTGCGTGGACCCGCTTCGCCGGACGGGTGTTACCGCAGCTCGTATACTCGGTATGGTTTCCATCGCGGCCTCCCGAATCCTTCGCCGACACGCTGGGCGGCCTCCTTGACAGCCTGGTTTGGCGCGTCACCCTCGGACCGGACGGCGAGCCGATCGCATTCGACGCCATGCAGGGCAGCGGCCGGCGCCATGAGTTCTTCCCGACCGCGCGCGTGAGCGCGCGGCCTCAAGCGGAGACCTTCGAGGACGGCATGTTCGCGCCGCAGACGCTTGCGCGAGTGCGAGCCGGCGACCGCGTCGTGCTGCGCGTGGCCGCGCGCACGCACGTCCTGCGGCGCGTGCTTGTCAATGCACCCGAGGACGGCGAGGCGCAGACCTATGCTTTCGCGCCCGATGACGCGCTGCGCTCGCTGCCCCGCGGCGAAGGCCGCCGCAGCGCCTTCGCCGCCGATGGCATCGTCGCTGGAGACGCACGCGCCGAGCGCGTCTCGTTCTCGCCGAGCGGGATCCGCGCGCCTGGCGCGACGCGCGAATGGGGGCGGCACCCGACCGCCGTCGTGGGCGATCGCCACTTCGACGACCCGGATCTGTTCGAAAAATATTTTAAGATGGCGCAATGAAACTGCACGTAGCCACGTACAACATCCACAAGGGCTTTTCGCATTTCAACCGCCGCATGATGATCCACGAGCTGCGCGATCATCTGCGTGTGCTCGGTGCCGACATCATTTTCCTGCAGGAAGTGCTGGGACAGCACCACCGGCATGCCGCGCGCTTCGAGGACTGGCCCCAGGAGCCGCAGTACGAATTTCTCGCCGACAAGGTGTGGAACGATTACGCGTACGGCCGGAACGCCGTGTACGATCACGGCAATCACGGCAATGCCATCCTCAGCCGCTACCCGATCCGCTGGGCCGAAAACCAGGACGTCTCCTACCACGGGCGCGAGAGCCGCGGGCTGCTTCATTGCGAGATCGAAGTGCCGGGAGCGCCTGAGCCCCTGCATTGCATCTGCGTCCACCTCGCGCTCACCGAGCGCGGCCGCCGCCATCAGGTCGGGGCGCTGGTCGAGCGCCTGCACCGCGAAGTGCCGCCGCGCGCGCCGCTCGTCGTGGCCGGGGACTTCAACGACTGGCGCAACCTCGCCGGCAGGCGCCTCGCGGCGAATTTCGGCCTGCGCGAGGCGCTGACCGACCGCTGGGGCCGGCCGGCGCGCAGCTTCCCGAGCGCGTTGCCGCTGCTGCGCCTGGACCGCATCTACGTGCGCGGCTTCGAGGTGCAGCAAACCGAAGTGCACCACGGGCCCACGTGGTCGCGGCTGTCCGATCACGCCGCGCTTTCCGCGCATCTGCGGCTCAAGTAGGCTCGCGGCATGGCGGTCCGGTTCCTCTCCGGCAACCGGCTGAAGCTGCTGCGGTCCGGCGTCGAGTATTTCCCGGCGCTCGAGGAGGCGATCCACGCCGCGCGGCACGAGATCTTCATCGAGACTTACATCTACCAGGGTGACGATACGGGCTGGCGCATCACCGAGGCGCTCGTCGACGCGGCCCGGCGCGGCGTGATCGCCCACCTGATGGTGGACGGGTTCGGCTCCAAGAGCATGCCCAGGGAAATGCTGAACCGCCTGTGCGACTCGGGCGTGCGTCTGCTCGTGTTCCGTCCGGAGTTGTGGCACTCGCCCTTCCAGCGCGACCGCCTGCGGCGCCTGCACCGCAAGCTCGCGGTAGCGGACGGCGATGTCGCCTTCGTGGGCGGCATCAACATCATCGACGACTTCGACACGCCGCGCCAGAAACCGCCGCGCTACGACTACGCTGTGAAAATCGAGGGGCCGCTGGTCGGCACGATTCGCGACGAGGCCGCGAGGCTGTGGAACCGCATCACGCTGGCGAGGCTGGAGCATCGCTGGCGCGTCAGGCGCGCGCATACGCCGCGGCTCGCCCGCAAGGGCAGCCAGAGCGCGGCGCTCGTCGTGCGTGACAACATCCGTCACCGCCGGGACATCGAAGACGCATACCTCGAGGCGATCGAGTCCGCGCAGCAGGAGATCATCATCGCGAACGCCTATTTCTTCCCCGGGATCCGCTTTCGCCGCGCGCTGATCGCCGCCGCGGCGCGCGGCGTGCGCGTGGTCCTGCTCCTGCAAGGGCGCGTCGAATACGTGCTGCTCCACTACGCTTCGCGCGCGCTCTACGGGACGCTGCTCGAGGCCGGCGTGGAGATCTACGAGTACCACAGGAGCTTTCTCCACGCGAAGGTCGCGGTCGTGGACGGGTACTGGGCGACGGTGGGCTCTTCGAACATCGACCCGTTCAGCCTGCTCCTTGCGCGCGAGTCGAACATCGTTGCCCAGGACCGGCGGTTCGCGACGGAGTTGCGCGCATCGCTGCGCGCGGCCATCGAGCAGGGAGCGCGCGTGGTGGCGAAGTCGCGCTGGTTCAAGCAGCCGCTCTGGCGGCGCGTGCCGATATGGATAGGCTATGGTCTGGCGCGCCTCACCGTGGGCATGTTCGGATTCGGCGGGCGGTTTTGACGAGCCTGCCGCGACGCGGGTAGAGTAGGATTCATCCGGTACCGGTCCAATTATCTGTCATCCCGAGCGAAGCGAGGGATCTCTGGCGGCAAGGTGCACCATGCGTAGGGAGATTCCTCGGGCTTCGCCTCGGAATGACCCGAGCATGAGAGGGGAGCCCGCATGGCCAAGTATTCCACCGAATCCATCCGAACGATCGCGCTCGTGGGCCACACGGGCGCGGGAAAAACCACTCTCGCCGAGATGCTCCTCGCCCGCGCGGGCGCGATCCCGGCTGCAGGCAGCATCGAGCGCGGCAACACCGTCTGCGACTTCGACCCGCTCGAGAAGCTCTACAAGCATTCGCTCAACTCGGCGCTGGTCAACATCGCGTGGAAGAACGTCCACATCCACCTCGTCGACACGCCCGGGTCGCCCGACTTCATGGGCCAGGCGATCGGCGCTCTCGCGGCGGTCGAGACCGCGGTGATCGTGGTGAATGCGGAGACCGGCATCCAGCTCGCCACCGACCGCATGCTCAAATGGGCGGAAAAGAGGAAGCTGTGCCGCATGATCGTCGTCAACCGGATCGACGCGGAGAACGCCGACCTTCCCGGGCTGCTCGCGCGCATCCAGCAGGCCATCGGCAAGGAATGCCTGCCGATCAACCTGCCCGCGAAAGGCGGCACCGACGTCGTCGACTGCTTTTTCAACCCGGACGGCGAGGCGGATTTTTCCTCGGTCAAGGAAGCTCACTCGGCGCTCGTCGACCAGGTGGTCGAAGTGGACGAAGCCCTGATGGCGAAGTACCTCGAGCAGGGCGAGATCGCGCCGGAGCAGTTGCACGCGCCTTTCGAGAAAGCGCTGCGCGTGGGGCACCTCATACCGGTCTGCTTTACCTCGGCGAAGAACGGCGCGGGCGTCGAGGCGCTTCTCGATGTCTTCGCCAGGCTCGCGCCGAATGCGACAGAGGGCAACGCGCCGCCCTTCCTGAAAGGCGAGGGCGAGCAGGCGAAGGAGTTCGACGCGGTTCCCGGCCCCAAGGCGCACGTGCTCGCCCATGTCTTCAAGGTCGTCATCGATCCCTTCGTCGGCAAGGTCGGGATCTTCCGCGTGCACCAGGGCACCGTGACGCCGAACTCGCAGCTCTTCGTCGGCGACGGCAGGCGGCCGTTCAAGGTCGGGCACCTCTTCACCATCCAGGGCAAGGACTACGTCGAGACCGACGCGCTCGTCCCGGGGGACATCGGCGCGGTCACCAAGGTCGAGGAGATCGAGTTCGATGCGGTGCTGCACGACTCGCACGACGAGGACCACATCCACCTGCGGCCCCTGGAATATCCCGTCCCCATGCACGGCATCGCGGTCGAGCCGAAGAAGAAGGGCGACGAGCAGCGCCTCTTCGAAGTGCTGCACAAGCTCGAGATGGAGGATCCGTGCTTCCGCGTCGAGCGCCACGCGGCCACCAACGAAACGGTGATCCGCGGCCTGGGCGAGCTGCACATCCGCGGGAAGCTCGAGAAGCTGAGCCAGCAGTACAAGATGGAGCTTTCCACCAAGCCGCCGAAGATTCCCTACCGCGAGACGATCACCAAGGCGGCCGAAGGCCACTGCCGGCACAAGAAGCAGACCGGAGGCGCAGGGCAGTTCGGCGAAGTGTTCCTGCGCGTGGAGCCGCTCCCGCGCGGCAAGGGCTACGAGTTCGTCGACAAGGTGAAAGGCGGCGTGATTCCCAACGTGTTCATCCCGGCGGTGGAGAAGGGCGTGCGCATGGCTCTGGACTCGGGCGTGATCGCGGGCTATCCGGTGCAGGACATCCGCGTCACCGTGCACGACGGCAAGAGCCACCCGGTGGATTCCAAGGAAGTCGCGTTCGTGTCGGCGGGCCGGAAGGCGATCATCGACGCGTTCGCCAAGGCCGCGCCGATCGTCCTGGAACCGATCGTCAACATCGAGATCAGCGCGCCCGACAAGTTCATGGGCGACCTGACCTCCGATTTATCGGGCAAGCGCGGCCACGTCACCGGCACCGACAACGCCGGCGGCGACATGACCGCGATCCGGGGGCAGGCGCCGCTGTCGGAGCTTTCGGACTACCAGACGCGGCTGAAGTCGGTCACCGGCGGACAGGGTGCGTATTCCATCGAGTTTTCCCACTACGCGCCCGTGCCGCCGCACACCCAGGCGCAGCTGGTGAGCAAGCACAAGCAGCCGGAGGAAGAGGAGCAGTAGGAGGTCACTTCCATACCACCAGATCCGAAGGAGCGTTTTTGATGGACGTCTATCTCGGCAGTCAATCTCCGCGTCGCCTGATGGCAGCGGTGGGCGCGGGCATGGGCCTGGCGAACGGAGTCTTCACCGGTATTGATGTCGATGCGGCTCCGTCTTTGCGCGGCGCGCCGCCCGAAGTAGACAGGCTTTCGGTGACGGTGGTCACCGATTCCTATTTCCACTTTTTCGAGCCCTCGGGCACATTCGCCGGCGTGGGCGTGCGGCGCTGGCAGGCGCCGGCGACGAGCGAGCCACCGCTGCGCATGCCGCAAAACGAATGGGGCCTGTCGCTGCACGTCGAATCGGCCCGCGGGACGGAAACGCGACGCGTGCTGATCGATTTCGGCTATACCGAGGGGACGATCAACAACAACATCGACATGTTCGGCGTCGATCCGTCGAATCTCGACGCGCTCGTCCTGAGCCACGGACACTACGATCACTTCGGCGGCATGGTAGGTTTCCTGAGGGCGAATCGCGACAAGCTCAAGTCCGCGCTTCCGTTCTACATCGGCGGCGAAGAATGCTTCTGCGCACGCGAAACCGGACCCGCCAATGCGCCGCGGAACTTCGGCGTGCTCGATCGACGCGCGATCGCGGATGCCGGGCTGAAGGTGCTGTTCGCTGACAAGCCCTCGCTCCTTGCAGGCCACGGCTTTACGACCGGCTGGATTCCGCAGACTTCATTCGAGCGTCCGGCGCAGCCCTCGCGCATGAAAGTGGGTATCGGCCCGGACGGTATGGGTTGCGACCCTACTAGGCTGCCCGCGGAGAAGCGTGGCAATACCTTGATGGTCGACGACTTCCTTCACGAACAGGCCAGCTGTTTTCACGTCAAGGGCAAAGGACTCGTCGTGATGACCTCCTGCGGCCATCGGGGCGTCGTCAACACCGTCCGGGCTGCGATAGAGGTTTCCGGGATCTCCAAGATTCACGCCATCCTCGGTGGCTTCCACCTCATGCCCCTGTCCGCCGACTACGCACGCGACACCGCGCGCGAACTCGCCAAGTTCGAGCCCGACTGCCTGATTCCGATGCATTGCAGCGGCGAGACTTTCATCGAGGCGGCAACGCAGGCGCTGCCCGGCAAAGTGCTCCGCACGTCGACCGGAACGCGCTTCGAGTTCGGCGTCACTTGAGGGTCTACAAACCTGACTTGCGGATGACAGCCAACTTGTCAATCCTGCGCACGCAGGGCTGCTGGAAAGTCCTAAGACAGTTTCTGGAAGGAGGGTCCGAATGGACAACAGAGGGAGATTGCGGGAATTCGTTAAATCTTTCACCAAGTTCATCGAAACGGCCCGCGGGGACGAGGAGCGCGTGTTCGTCGAGGGCAGATCGCTCCTGTCCGAACTCATCACTCACGATGATTGGCTGCCAGAGCAGTTCGCCAGACCCGATCCCGAGCGCTACCGGCAATACTTGCTGTACTGCGATCCGATGGAGCGGTTCTCCGTAGCCAGTTTTGTCTGGGGGCCGGGCCAGAAGACGCCGGTGCACGACCATACCGTGTGGGGCATGGTGGGCGTGATGCGCGGCGTCGAGCTATGCGAGGAATTCAGCCGGGACGCAGCCACGGGGCGCTTGTTGTCAGGGGGCACGCACGAGGTCTCAAGCGGAGGGATCGATCTGGTCTCCCCACGCATTGGAGACATACACAGGGTATCGAACGCTCTCGCCGATCGCGCATCGATCAGCATCCATGTGTATGGCGCAAACATAGGTGCCGTGAAGCGCCACGTTTACGAACTCCCCAGCGGACGCAGCAGCACTTTCATTTCCGGATATTCGCGTGATGTGATCCCGAATATCTGGGATCGGTCAGGGGAATCGGCAACCGCGTAGCCGATGCCGCCCAATATCACGCTGCAGCCGGACGCGCCGACGAGCGGCCGGGCGTCCGACAGTCGCCTCCGTCCGACGCAAACGGCGCGCGGCTGAGCCGAAACCTTACGCCTCGAGGAAAGCCATGCACGAGATCGCTGCACTTCAGAAGCTCATCGATCCACTGTTTCCCGGACTAATCGGCGTTCGTCTCACGGCGCTCGCCGCCGACCGCGTAGTCGGCGAGCTCGACGTCCGCCCCGAGCTATGCACTACAGGAGGAATACTGCACGGAGGGGCCTGCATGGCGTTCGCCGACACGCTCGGCGCGGTGGGCACGGTGCTGAATTTGAATCCCGGCAAGCGCACCACGACCACAGACTCGAGTACGAAGTTCATGGCAGGCGCACGGGTAAACACGAAGATCGTCGGCGAGAGCCTCGCGCTTCACAGGGGTCGCACTACGATGGTGTGGCAGACATCGATCCGGAACGCCGAAAACAGGCTCTGCGCCATTGTGACTCAAACCCAACTCGTGCTCGAGGCTGACTCGTAGACGCCATGCCGTCGGCCTCTCCCCGTATGCCCAAGCCGGATTCGCTCTACGCTATCACCGTCGATACCCTCGACGGGAAATCCGAGACTCTCGGACACTATCGCGGCAAGGTTCTGCTGATAGTGAACGTCGCCAGTGCCTGTGGCTTCACGCCCCAATACAAGGGCCTGGAGGCGCTTTACCGTCGCTACAAGGCCAGCGGCCTCGCGATTCTGGGATTTCCCTGCAACCAGTTCGGCCACCAGGAGCCCGGCGACGCGGACGAGATCCGCAGGTTCTGCTCCAGCACCTACGACATCACCTTTCCCCTGTTCGCGAAGCTCGAGGTCAACGGCCCGAAGGAACACCCTCTCTTCACCTTCCTCAAGACCCAACGCCCGGGCGTTCTAGGATCCGAGGCGATCAAGTGGAACTTCACGAAGTTTCTCATCGACCGCGACGGCACCGTCCTGGAACGCTATGCCCCGAGCACGACGCCGGAGGCCATGGAAAAGGATATCGTGACGGCCCTCGAGCGGGGCTAAGCGTTGCGCAAAACTGCTCCGGTGCAAAGAACTGATTGTCGGGTTTTGGAATAGCATCTGTGAATGAACCGACGGCCTGCCATGCCGAAACCATGACGCCAGGAAGCCCATGACAAGAATCAGCATCCTGTACCCCAACACCGAAGGCTCGCGATTCGACGTGCAGTACTACGTTGAAACGCATATGCCCATGTCGATCGCGCTGTTGAGCGCGCATCCCGGCTTCAGGGGCGTGTCCGTCGAGCGCGGGCTTGGCGGAGCCGTTCCCGGATCGAAAGCACCCTACGTCGCCATGTGCCACTTCCTGTTTACCTCGATCGAGGACTTCATGGCCGCCTTCGGGCCCAATGCTGCCGCGCTGCAGGGCGACATGCCCAACTACACCGACATCGAGCCTGTCATCCAGTTCAACGAAGTGCTCATCTCCCGGTAGCCGGGGCACGGGGACACCTGCCGCCGGGCAAACGCGGGCACGCCCGTGGCTTCGCGGGGTGCATGTGAGCGGTTACCCCAAGACGGAAGGTTTCGCTCTATCATTGTCGGGAAATATCTGCGATACCCGAAGCTCCGAGGAAGCCTGCGATGTTCAAGAAAATCGATCACGTGGAAATCGTCACCGACCAGCTGGACCGGAGCGTCGAGTTCTACACCGGCATCCTCGGCTTCAAACAGAGGTTCCGCGACAGCGTTCCGCAGCCGGGCGGAGGCGGCTCGCTCGAGATCGTGTACCTCGATCTCGGTACTACGGCGATCGAGCTGCTCGACTACGGCAAACCGGCCGAGCCGGCGCCGCAGAAGCTCCAGCTTGGCTACCGCATGATGGCGCTCGAGGTGGAGGACATGGTGAGGGCGCTCGGCTATCTGAAGACGAAGGGAATCGAGCCGGTGTGGGGTCCGGTCTTCCGCGAAAGCTACGCGCGGGCGGAGATCCGCGACCCCAATGGCTACCACATCGAGCTCAGGCAATGGTTTCCTTGAGCGGCCGCAAAGGATGAGCGAGGCAAAGCCCCCCCCGCCGGTCATCCCGCGCAATTTCTACGCGGCCGGACTGAACTACCGCTCGCACATCGAGTGGGCGAACAGCCGTGGCGCGAGCCACAAGGTGCCCGGGCAGCCCGACATCGGCTACCGCGCTGCGAGCGCACTGATCGGCAGCGGCCATGACATCGTGATCCCGGCGGACTCGCCCGGGCCGGTCGAGTACGAGGGCGAGCTCGTCGCGGTGATCGGGCGCAGGGCGAGAAATGTGTCGGAGGCCGACGCCCTCGACTGCGTCCGCGGCTATACGCTGGGGAACGATATCAGCGAGCGCTCCTGGCAGAAGAGCGACCGCACACTGTGGCGCGCGAAGAGCAGCGATACCTTCAAGCCCATGGGGCCGAGGATCGTCTCCGGGATCGATCCCATGAACCAGGTGATCCAGGTGCGTGTCAACGGCCGCACCGTGTCAAGCTACAACACGAAGGGAATGATCTTCGGCGTGGCGCGCTATGTCTCGCGCATGTCGCGCTACGTGACGCTCTATCCCGACGACGTTATCTGGTTCGGTTGCGACGGGCCGACCGAGCCTGCGCTGAAGGACGGAGACCTCGTCGAAGTGGTGAACGAGGCGATCGGCGTCCTGGCAAACCGCGTGCGGAGGGCAGTCTGAAAGTCCGGGTTTACAACGGGCAAGGCAAGCTCGTCGGACCGGTCGAGAGTCCCGCGGTCGTCAAGACCGACGCCGAGTGGCAGCGCCAGCTGACGCCCGGTCAGTACGAAGTGGCGCGGGGAAAGGGCACCGAACCGGCTTTCTGCGGCCTGCTCCTCGACAATAAGCGCGAAGGGGTCTATGTCTGCGTCTGCTGCGCGCTTCCGCTCTTCTCCTCCGACTCCAAATTCCACTCGGGCACCGGCTGGCCGAGCTTTTTCCAGCCTGTCTCGGCCGAGAACATCACCACCCAGGAGGATCTCGGCCACGGGATGCGGCGCACCGAGATCCTGTGTGCCCGCTGCGCAGCCCATCTCGGGCACGTGTTCGACGACGGCCCGCGTCCCACCGGCCTGCGGTTCTGCGTCAATTCGGAGTCCCTGGTTTTCGTCGACCGCAAGGATCTCGCGACGCTCGCGGACCCGGTCGCCGCCACGGTGGGGTGAGGGAGTGGTTTCGTTGGGGCGCACATTCCTCATTTGTTGCCTGGTCGCGGGGGCGGCCGCCGCGCAAACCGTCAGCACGCAAGGACCGCCGGCCATGAAAACGCTTGTCGTGTACTACTCGCTCACGGAAAAAACGAAAGTCGTCGCGCAAACCCTGGCCGCGGAGCTCGGCGCGGACGTGCGCCGCGTGGAAGACGTGGAGAAGCCGGAGCCCTCCTTCTGGTTCATCGTCAAGGGCGGATTCGCTGCGATGCGCGGCCAACAATCCGAAATCAAGCCGATCGACACCAGCTTCCAGGGATACGATCGGGTCTTTGTCGGCTCCCCGGTATGGGGAGGGAGCCCTTCGACCCCGATGAACGCCTTCATCGCCAAGGCCGATTTCAGCGGCAAGGACGTGATCGTCTTCATGACGATGGGAAGCGAGGACGCCTCCGGCGCGATCGGGAAGATGAAGGAGCGCATCGAAAACAAGGGCGGAAAAGTCGTGGACTCGTTCGCCTTCTCCTCGGGAAAGGCGACGGACGAAGATCTCGCCGCGAGAACGCGGGAGACGGCGAAGCGTTTCCGGTAGCCCGATGGACTAAGAACGCACTCGGAGATGCGCTTGACCCAGGCAATATGCGCGTGTATAAAACGCGCTGCAGGATTCTCCAAGCCGAGAGTATCTGATCCTTAGAAGCCGCTCGCGCGGCGCTCATTTCATCAGCCCCCCGTTTTCTTCTCCCCTTGAAGTTCCCGCGCTCGGGCGCAAGCCTTTCTACAATTTTTTGGGACAAGCACACATGAGTACAGGCACGGTCAAGTGGTTCAACGATTCCAAGGGCTTCGGGTTCATCACTCCGGACGGCGGCGGCAAGGATTTGTTCGCGCATTTTTCGGCCATCCAGGGCAGCGGCTTCAAGACGCTCAAGGAAAACCAGAAGGTCTCCTTCGACGTGACCACCGGCCCGAAAGGCGACCAGGCCATCAATATCAAGCCTATCGGCTGAGCCGCCGACAGCGGGTCGCGAAGATGATCGCGGGCGCGGAGTTCGCGGTGGTCTCGGGCTCGGGCCACTACCCGTGGGCGGAGAACCCGGCCGAGTTCAATCCGATTCTGTTCGGATTTTCTTGGAAGGCATTTCGCGTAGAACGCGGGAAACGCCGGCTTTTTCGGACATCCCCGGAAGCGTGAAAAAAGTCACAATCCCCCGGCGGCAGGCCACCGGGGGATTGACGGATTCCGCACACCGCCGCTGGATTTCCGACTACTCTCCCATCACCTTGCGGGTGATGTGTTGCCCATCTTTGGTGGCGGCGGTCTTGAGCCGCTCGAAGAACCCCGCCCTGAAACCCCTGGCGTAGTCGTCGATCCCGATATAGAGGTACGGAGAAAGCACTTCGTCGCGGGCCCGGGCCGATTTTCCGTCGGCGTAGCCGTTGGCGTAGCTGTTCTGACCGCCCTCTTCGTTACCCAGCACTTTCATTTCTTCAACCGATCCCATGACACCCTCCGCGAGGCCTGACTTCCCTTGGTTCAGCAAGCATCGTGCCAATCCCGTGATGCCGTATACGAACCCCATGACGCGGATTGACCGCAAGGACCGGGCAGAAGTCATGCCGGCCTGCGCCGGCCGGCCGGCGCAGGGTGCTAGACTGCGGCGCTGTCCGCATAGGCGGCCCCGCACGGAGCGGCGATGAAGAGAATGCACAGCAGGGAGCTCGGCCTCGTGCTCGCGAAGCAGCTTCTCGACGTCGAGGACCTGCACTACGGGCTGTGGGATGCAGACCTCGAGCTCAAGCTCGGAAACCTGGCAACCGCCCAGCAGCGCTACAACGAGATGCTGGTCGCCCAGCTCCCCAAGCCCGACGGCGGGATACGGGTGCTCGACATCGGCTGCGGCGCGGGGCACCTCCTGCGTCAGCTGCTCGACCGCGGCTATCGGGCGGACGGCGTCGTTCCGGCCCGGGACCTTGCCGAAGCGGTGCGCAGCAGGCTCGCCGGGCACGCTGGCTATCAATCGCGCTTGTTCGAGTGCCGCCTCGAGGACCTTCCGCTCGAGGAATGCCGCCGCCAGTACGACGTGGCGCTCTTCAGCGAGAGCTTCCAGTACATTCCGCTTTCCACCTCGCTGCCCAAGCTGCAGGAGATACTCAAGCCGGGAGCGCTCCTCGTCATCAGTGATTTCTTCAAGACCGAAGCGCTCGGCGACGGCGCCGCCGGCGATCGCAGCTTCGGCGGCGGCCACCCGCTGCGCGAGTTCTACGCCGCCATCGAACGCACGCCTTTCGTTCCGGTCAAGGACGAGGACATCACGCGGCGGGTGAGCCCCAATATGGATCTGGTCAACGACGTGCTGATGCGCAGGCTGAAGC
>DATBLP010000018.1:0-28657 GCA_036555245.1 Burkholderiales bacterium | reverse complement strand
GTTGGCCAATCCCGGCGCGACGGTCGTCTGCGTCACGGGCGAGGCGAGCTTCCAGATGTGCATCCAGGAGCTTTCCACGTGCAAGCAGTATCGATTGCCGATCAAGATCGTCAATCTCAATAACAAGTACATGGGCATGGTGCGGCAGTGGCAGGAATTCTTCCACGGCAACCGATATTCGGAATCCTACATGGATGCGCTACCCGACTTCGTCAAGCTAGCGGAGAGCTATGGTCATGTCGGGATGCGCATTGAAAAGCCGGCCGACGTCGAACCGGCATTGCGTGACGCATTCAGGCGCAAGGATGAGCTGGTACTCATGGATTTCATCACCGACCAGACCGAGAACGTCTACCCGATGGTCCAGGGCGGCAAGGGTCTCACCGAGATGATTCTCGCCGAGGAGCTGTGAGCGGCGTACTCGGCAGACGGTCGGTCTGACAGACATTGGCTGAAGGGAGCTTGGCTAGGCGGCGCCACGAGCGTCGCGGGAAATAGGCGTCGAATGCGCCTTGGGCCGGGCCTCAGCGAGGGAGCGATGCGACACATCATTTCCATCATGCTTGAAAATGAGCCCGGCGCTCTCTCCAGGGTTGCGGGTTTGTTCTCGGCGCGCGGCTACAACATCGAAACGCTCACGGTGGCGCCGACAGAGGACGCATCGCTCTCGCGCATGACTATTGTCACCAGTGGTTCCGACGACGTGGTGGAGCAGATCACCAAACAATTGAACAAGCTCGTCGACGTCGTGAAGGTGGTTGATCTATCCGAAGCGGCGCATATCGAACGCGAGCTCATGCTGATCAAGGTCCGTGCGACCGGCAAGGAGCGCGAGGAGATGAAACGCATGTCGGAAATCTTCCGCGGCCGCATCATCGATGTGACCGACAACACCTACACCATCGAGCTCACCGGGACCGGGAACAAGCTCGATGCCTTCATCCAGGCGCTTGAGCCGAGCCTGATTCTCGAGACGGTCCGGACGGGCGCTTCGGGCATCGCGCGCGGGGAAAGAGTTCTCAAGGTTTGAATTCGTATGGCCGGATTTCTGAGTGGAACCCGGATGCGCAGAAGAGGAAACATATGAAAGTCTACTACGACAAAGACGCAGACCTTTCCCTCGTGAAGGGGAAGAAGATCACCATTGTGGGTTACGGTTCGCAGGGGCACGCACACGCGCTCAATCTGAACGACTCCGGCGTCAAGGTCACCGTGGGTCTCCGCAAGGGCGGTGCCTCTTGGGAAAAGGCGAAGCAAGCCGGGCTGAGCATCAAGGAGGTCGCCGAAGCGGTAAAGGGGGCTGACTTCGTCATGATGCTCATGCCCGATGAGCACATCGCAGCCGTGTACGGATCCGAGGTCGAGCCGAATATCCGCAAGGGTGCCACGCTCGGTTTCGCCCACGGCTTCAATATCCATTACGGGCAGGTCGTGCCGCGCGAAGATCTGGATGTGGTGATGATCGCCCCGAAGGCGCCAGGGCACACGGTGCGCTCCACGTACGTCCAAGGGGGCGGCACACCCATGCTGATTGCAGTGCATCGCGATCAGAGCGGCAAAGCGCGCGATCTAGCGCTCTCCTATGCCGCCGCCATCGGCGGCGCGCGCGCCGGCGTGATCGAGACTACCTTCAGGGAAGAGACCGAAACCGACCTCTTCGGCGAGCAGACCGTGCTCTGCGGCGGCTGCGTCGAGCTCGTGAAGGCAGCGTACGAGGTGCTTACTGAGGCCGGTTACGCTCCGGAAATGGCCTACTTCGAGTGCCTGCACGAGCTGAAGCTGATCGTTGATCTCATGTACGAGGGTGGGATTGGTACGATGAACTACTCGATCTCGAACAATGCAGAATACGGCGAATACGTGACCGGGCCGAAGATCATCACCCAGGAAACCCGAAATGCAATGCGCACGGCACTGGCCCGAATCCAGTCGGGCGAGTATGCCAAGGAATTCATCCTCGAAAATCGTGCCGGTGCTCCCGTGCTCCTTTCGCGGCGCCGCATGACTGCCGAACATCCGATCGAGGTCGTTGGAGAAAAGCTCCGCGCCATGATGCCCTGGATCAAGAAAAACAAACTCGTCGATCAATCGAGAAACTAGGGCAGCTACGCAAGCCGGCTGCAAGACGATGAGCGCTATCTATCCGCACCCGATCATCGCCCGAGAAGGCTGGCCTTTCCTCATGGGCGTGACCCTCGTCGCCTCGGCCGCGAGCTGGTTGGGTGGTTGGTGGTCGGTTCCATTCTGGCTGGCGGCGATTTTCGTCCTGCAGTTCTTCCGCGATCCGCCCAGGCAAATTCCCGGTGACGAATACACGGTGGTTTCCGCCGCCGACGGGCGCGTGGTCGCGGTGGAGCCAGCGCATGATCCCTATCTTAAGCGCGACGCAATCAAGATCAGCGTGTTCATGAACGTTTTCAACGTTCATTCAAACCGATCGCCGGTGGACGGACAGGTGAAGAAGCGCTGGTACGACCCCGGAAGTTTCTTGAACGCAGCGCTCGACAAGGCTTCGGTCGAGAACGAGCGAAATGCCCTGTGGCTGCGAACCACGGGGGGCGCGGACGTCACCTGCGTGCAGATCGCTGGGCTCATCGCGCGACGCATCCTCTGCTACGTCAGTGAGGGCGAGACCCTTGCACGCGGACAGCGCTTCGGCTTTATCCGTTTCGGCTCGCGGGTCGACCTGTACGTCCCGAGGAGCGCCAAGGTAGTGGCGGCTCTGGGCGACAAAGTGCATGCCACGAGCACGGTCGTCGCGACCCTTCCTCGCCATGCTTGAACCCGGCATCCGCAAGCCCCTGCTGAACACGGAGATCCGCCGCCGCGGCATCTATCTGTTGCCCAACCTCTTTACTACTGCTGCATTGTTTGCGGGCTTCTATGCGATTGTGATGGCGATGAATCAGCGCTTCGACAACGCCGCCGTAGCCATCTTCATCGCGATGATCCTCGATGCGCTCGACGGACGGGTGGCGCGGTTGACCCACACCCAAAGCGCGTTCGGCGCGGAGTATGACTCTCTGTCGGACATGGTCTGCTTTGGCGCGGCGCCTGCCTTGGTCATCTACGAGTGGGCGCTCAAGGATTTGGGGCGGTTTGGCTGGATTGCCGCGTTCGTATACTGCGCCGGCGCGGCCCTCCGGCTTGCCCGCTTCAACACGAACATCGAAGTAGTCGACAAGCGCTTCTTCCAGGGCCTGCCAAGTCCCGCCGCTGCAGCGCTGGTGGCGGGGTTTCTATGGCTTGCGAGCGATAACAAGATTCCCGTCGACGACTACGGCTTGCCGTGGGTTGCGGCGTTCCTGACCCTGTACGCCGGGCTGACCATGGTGAGCAACGTGCCCTTCCACAGCTTCAAGGACATCAACCTGCGCCGTTCCGTGCCGTTCGCGGTGATTCTGCTGATCGTCCTAGGATTCGTGCTGGTGTCCTCCGACCCGCCCATCGTGCTGTTCCTCCTGTTCGTTGCGTATGGGGTGTCGGGATACGTGCACTGGCTCTGGAAGAAGCGCCGCCCAAGGGAGCCCGCCCAGTTGCAGTAGCGTGGGAAACCCGTTATATTGCCTCGCATGCGATTCGACGCATCGATGCTGAAGCCCCTCCACGGCAGCCTGCTTCCTGCGGGCCTGCTGCTGCGCCTCGCGCGCTAAACACTCCAAACCCCAATTCGTAGTATCCGGTCGCGGCCAAGACAGGCGCCGCGAAACGATTGTCAGTACCGAAACGGAGCAGTGTCATGAAAGATCCATTGATCATATTCGACACGACCATGCGCGACGGGGAACAGAGCCCGGGCGCTTCGATGACCAAGGACGAAAAGCTTCGCATCGCGCGGCAGCTGGAGCGCATGCGCGTGGACGTGATCGAAGCCGGCTTTCCGGCATCCAGCCCCGGCGACTTCGACGCCGTGCACGCCGTGTCAGGCGTTCTCAAGGACAGCACCGTATGTGCCCTGGCACGTGCGAATGACCGCGATGTCAGCCGGGCAGCGGAAGCGGTTAAACCGGCGGCTCGCAGGCGCATCCATACCTTCATTGCAACTTCGCCTATCCACATGGAGAAGAAGCTGCGCATGACCCCGGATCAGGTACTTACCGAAGCCGTCAACGCGGTGCGCTTCGCGCGAAAGTTCACTGACGACGTTGAATTCTCTCCAGAGGATGCCGGGCGCTCCGAATTCGATTTTCTGTGCCGCGTGCTGGAGGCGGTAATCAGGGAGGGGGCAAGCACGGTCAATATTCCGGACACGGTAGGCTATACGATGCCCGAGCAGTTCGGTTTGCTCATCCGCAGGTTGCGAGAGCGCGTACCAAACTCCGACAAGGTCGTGTGGTCGGTGCATTGCCACAACGATCTCGGCCTTGCGGTAGCCAACTCGCTCGCCGCGGTGATGAATGGTGCGCGCCAAGTCGAGTGCACGGTAAACGGGCTCGGCGAGCGTGCCGGCAACGCATCACTGGAGGAAATCGTGATGGCCGTACGCACCCGGCAGGATGTGTTTTCCTGCGACTCGCGCTTAGATGCCACCCAGATCGTTCCGGCGAGCCGCCTGGTTTCCGGAATCACCGGTTTCCCGGTGCAGCCGAACAAGGCGATCGTCGGCGCGAACGCCTTTGCACACGAGGCCGGCATTCACCAGGATGGTGTACTGAAGAGCCGTGAAACCTACGAGATCATGCGTGCGCAGGACGTGGGCTGGTCGGCGAACAAGCTGGTGCTGGGAAAGCACTCCGGCAGGAATGCATTCAAGCAGCGCCTCAAGGAGCTTGGCATAGATCTGGAGTCCGAAGATTCGTACAACAAGGCATTCCAGCGCTTCAAGGAACTCGCCGACAAGAAGCACGAAATCTTCGACGAGGACCTTCAGGCACTGGTATCGGGCGAGGCTGAGGAGGCTGGCGCGGAACTCTGGCGGCTCGTATCGATTGAGCAGGAGAGCGGTACGAGCAAGCGACCTCGGGCGAGGATAGTGTTATCCGAGTCTGGGGCCGAACGTCCCGCGGATTCCGAGGGCGACGGCCCGGTCGATGCCACCTTCAAGGCGATCGAGTGCGTGGTGAGGAGCGGTGCGGAGCTGCTGCTCTTTTCCGTGAATGCCGTGACGCAGGGCACGGAGTCGCAGGGTGAAGTCACTGTGCGCCTTTCCAGGGGTGGCAGAATCGTCAATGGGGTGGGCGCCGACACCGATATCATCGTTGCCTCGGCCAAGGCCTACCTCAACGCGCTCAACAAGCTGCAGAGCAAGTCCCAGCGGATCAATCCGCAGATGTGAGTGCTCCGGGCTTCCGGCCGCGCGAGTCGCGCTGCCAGGGACGAAAAAACGGCTCATATTCTCATTGGCGATTTTCCGGAATCGCGCAATTCATGCAGCTAGCGTTGCGACGGCTCGGTTTCTTTCTTGTCCACGTATTGAGGCGTTTCGATCAGGATCGCTGCCTGCAGATTGCGTCGAGCCTTACCTTTACTACGCTGCTTGCGCTGGTTCCGCTCATCACCATTGCGCTTACCCTGGTGTCGGCGTTTCCTGTCTTTTCCGTCCTTGAGCAGGAGATTCGCTCGTTTCTCCTCGCCAACATGCTGCCTGAGGCTGCCGGAAGGGTTGTCACCGCGTACATTGACCAGTTTACAGGGCGGGCAGGAAGACTCACGGCGTTGGGCACGGCAGCGCTCGCCGTCACGGCGTTCATGATGATGTTCACCATCGAGCGCGCCTTCAACTCCATCTGGCGCGTTCCACAGGCTCGCCCGGCCGTTCAACGAATTCTCATCTACTGGGCGGTCCTCACATTCGGGCCGGTTCTTATGGGGGCAAGTCTGTCTATCACTTCGTACATCGTTGGCGTGTCACTGGGGTTCGCGCGGCAATTCCCGGGCGCAGGTGCTGTAGCGTTTTGGCTGGCTCCTTTCACACTTACCTGCGCGGCGCTCACGCTCCTGTACTACGTCGTGCCCAATCGCGCGATCAGGCTGCGCCACGCACTCGCCGGCGGCATTGTCGCGGGCTTGGCCTTCGAGATCATGAAGCGGGGGTTTGCACTCTACATCGCGAAGTTTCCCACTTACACCCTGGTGTATGGGGCCTTCGCGGCGATACCGATCTTTCTGCTGTGGGTCTATTTTTCCTGGGTGGTGGTCATTGCGGGAGCCTTGATAGTGGCGCTCTTGCCAGATTTCTCGGTGCTTCGGAGCAGCGCAAGAGGCGAGGCCGGCGCCGGTTTTGGCGGGGCGATGAGCCTGCTTCTGGTGCTGGCGCGCGCGCAGCAGGCCACGGAGCTCCTGAACCTGGGGCAGATTGCGCGCCGTGCACTGCTCACGGGTGACGAGGTGCAGCGGCTCGTTCAGCGCATGGCTGGCCGCGGCTGGCTGGCAAGGACCGCCGGAGACCGCTACGGCCTGGTGCGCGACGCGGACAAGTTGCTCGTCGCCGAGGTGTATCGGGAGTTTGCACTCGGCGGCGCGGGACTGGGTGGGGCAGAGAATGATCGAGCGCTGAAGGCTTTGCTCGACGAATTCGCCGCTCGGGCGGACGCCGCGCTCAGTGTGTCGCTGAAGCAATTGCTCGCGAGTCAAACAACGCCAATCCGCTAGAATTGGATTGTTGCGGTGCCCATGCAGAATCAAGCCAGCCCCATCCCCCGCGTCGAGCGCCTGATCGTGGCGCTCGATGTTCCCACCGTAGACGACGCCAAAGTCCTGGTGCGGACCCTGGGAGACAGCGCGAGTTTCTACAAGCTCGGCCTGGAATTGTTCATGACCGACGGTTACTTTGGCCTCATTGACTGGCTAACGCGCCAGAAGAAGAGGGTTTTCGTCGACCTCAAGTTCTTCGACGTGCCCGAGACGGTTCGGGCCGCAGTGCGCGGCCTCCACAATCGTGGCGTGACCTTCGCTACCGTGCACGGCAACCAGGCTATTCTCGAAGCGGCGGGAAGGGACAAGGGCGACGTGAAGATTCTCGCGGTAACCGCGCTCACGAGCCTGGATCAAGGAGACCTCTACGATCTGGGTTTTCAATGTGATGTCGAGAAGCTCGTGCTCTCGCGCGCCCGGCGGGCACTCGAGGCCGGGTGCGACGGGGTGGTCTCCTCGGGACTGGAAGCACCCGCGCTCAGGCGCGAGCTGGGCGGACGCCTCTTGATCGTCACTCCGGGAATCCGCCCCGTCCAAAATCGGATTGCCGATGATCAGAAGCGCACCGTTGACGTTGCGCAGGCATTTACCAACGGCGCCGATTACATCGTCGTCGGCAGACCGATACATCAGTCGGCTGACCCGCGCGCGGCGGCGCAGGCGATTCAGACGACAATTGCCGCTCTTTTTCCCGACTGAAACCGCAGGCCCGCAAGATCAAGCCGGTGGTTCTGAACCGTCGCCAGCTTCCCTTGGTAGCGCCACAGTCCACGCCAGGCCCCGATCACGAGGTTGGCGTAGTCGGCTTTGCCGGCGGACCCGTTGTAGCGGCCCAGCGCGCGAAAGAGATCGCCTTTCTCCATGTCGAGATAGAACTTCAGGATTACGCAGCCGTAGCGGAGGTTTGTGCGCAGGTTGAAGAGGTTATCGCCTTTCTGGCCCACCAGTCCGATCCAGAACGGCATAACCTGCATGAACCCGCGCGCACCGGAGCGCGACACGGCGTACTTGCGGAAACCACTCTCGACCTGGATCATGGCGAGCACCAGTTGCGGATCGAGGCCCGCGCGGACTGCCTCGAAATGCACGGTGCGCAGGAAGGCGACGCGCGAGCGGAAATCGGGAATCTTAGCCGCGAGGCGCTGCGACATTTCCGTGAGCCAATTGACAGCCGCCGCAGAATTCGTGAATGCGTGGCGCGGAGCCGGTCGGTCGGCGATCGAGGCCTGAAGGCCTGAGCGCACCTCGGCGGCGAGCGGCTCGTACATCTGGGTTCCCCCGAGCGCGATGCCGGGAAGCGCGACCCACAGAAATAGGAACGCCGCGCGTGCCGTCATGACCTTGACCTGAGGGGAGCAAGCGGGTCGCCGATCGGATACTTCTTGCTTTCCTTGTCCCGCCTAGCCTGATGTTCGATCACACCGTCCTTGAGTCCGCGCTCGCCGATGACGATGCGGTGGGGAATGCCGATGAGCTCCATGTCGGCGAACATTACGCCGGGTCGCTCGTCCCGGTCGTCCAGCAGCACGTCGACCCCGGCTTCGGTGAGTATTCGGTATATCGAGTCGGCGGCCTCTCGCACCGCCGAGTTCTTGCCATAGCCGATCGGAACCACCGCAACATGAAACGGCGCGATTGGCTCCGGGAAGATGATGCCGCGCTCGTCGTGGTTCTGCTCGATCGCAGCGCCCACGATGCGGGTGACGCCGATGCCGTAGCAGCCCATCTCGAAAAAGCGGCTGCCGCCCGAGTCGTCGAGAAAACTCGCCTTCATCGCCTCGGAATACCTGGTCCGCAATTGAAAGATATGTCCAACCTCGATGCCGCGCACGATATCGAGCGCGCCCTTGCCATCCGGGCTGGGGTCGCCGGTAACGACATTGCGAATGTCTTCCACCGAATTCGGCTCCGACAGATCCCGGCTCCAATTGACACCAACATAGTGAAAACCCGGATCATTCGCGCCGCACACGAAATCACCCATTGCCACTACGGTTCGGTCGGCAACCACTATCATGTCTTGAGTGCTTCTTCCTTGCAAGTCTGCCAGGCGGGTCTCCTTCTGAGGTGGAGGGCCGATATAGCCGGCGCGGCAGCCAAAGATGGATTCGATCTCGGCTTCCGTCGCGAATCGGAACGTAGTCAAACCGGGAAGCTTCGACACTTTCGTTTCGTTGAGTTGGTGGTCGCCGCGAATCAGAAGCAGATAGAACCGCGTCTTCCCACTATTTGTGTCATCCACCGCCAAGACAATGGACTTCACAGTTTGTCTCAAGGGAATGCCGAGGAAATCACTGACCTCCTCGCAAGTCTTCTTTCCGGGGGTCGGAACCTTCTCCATCTCTCTTTTAGGCGCCGGCCGCGCGGTCATAGGGGCGACGGCTTCGGCAAGCTCGACGTTGGCCGCGTAGTCCGACTGGGGACAATAGGCTATTGCGTCCTCTCCGGAGTCCGCGAGCACGTGAAATTCCTGCGAACCTGTGCCGCCAATGGCACCAGGGTCTGCGGAAACAGAGCGGAATTTCAGGCCGAGACGCGTGAAGATTCGCGTATAGGTGTCATGCATGTTCCGGTATTCACGCTGCAGATCGGCGTAGTCCGCGTGGAAGGAATAACCGTCTTTCATCGTGAATTCGCGTCCACGCATGACCCCGAAGCGCGGCCGGATCTCGTCCCGGAACTTCGTCTGGATTTGATAGAAATGCACAGGCAGCTGCCTGTAGCTGCGAACCTCGCGGCGTGCAATGTCCGTGATCACTTCTTCGTGCGTTGGTCCTACGCAGAAATCGCGATCGTGGCGGTCCTTCAGGCGCAGCAACTCCGGCCCGTACTTCTGCCATCGTCCCGACTCCTGCCACAGTTCCGCAGGTTGCACCGCGGGCATGAACAGCTCGATAGCCCCGGCGCGGTTCATCTCTTCGCGCACGATGGCCTCGATCTTCCGGGTGACCCGGAGTCCCATCGGCATCCAGGTGTAGATGCCTCCGGCAAGGCGTCGGATCAGGCCCGCTCGCACCATTAATTTGTGGCTTGTGAGCTCTGCGTCGGCGGGAGCTTCCTTGAGCGTCGCTAGAAAATATCTCGAAGCGCGCATACTGAGGGAGACGAAAAGAGAACGCCATTCTACTTGAACTGCCCGCCTGCGCGGCCCCAAGAGGGCAGCGCCTTCAAATCGCCAGCGATTTGTGGAAGAATGGAGACGGGTAATTCATTGCTGGATTGCATATGCTCGATCGAGACGGCTACCGGCCGAACGTCGGCATCATTCTCTGCAACTGGCGCAACGAGGTTTTCTGGGGCAAGCGCGTCAAGGAGCACTCTTGGCAGTTCCCGCAAGGCGGGATCAAGCTCGGTGAAACGCCTGTGCAGGCAATGTACCGTGAGCTGCAAGAAGAAGTGGGTTTGCTGCCCAACCATGTGAAAATCCTCGGCCGCACGCGCAACTGGCTTCGCTACGAGGTGCCCGAAGAGTGGTTGAAGCGCGAATGGCGCGGTAACTACCGGGGACAGAAACAGATCTGGTTCCTCCTGCGGCTGGTGGGGCGCGACTGCGATGTTCATCTGCGCGCGTCGGAAAAGCCCGAGTTCGACGCTTGGCGCTGGAACGACTATTGGATCCCGCTCGATTCGGTGATCGCTTTCAAGCGCGAGGTCTATCAGCAAGCGTTGAGCGAACTCGCGCGCTTTCTCCGGCACGGCGGGCGACCAAGACCCGTTTCTGAAGGGACGGCTCCTGGCTGAATAGCCGGAGGTGCCGGTCCATCGGCTCAGGCGACCGCGGCCGCCCAAGGCCATACAGCGGCGGCTTTGCACACCCGAGGATGGCGCTTTGCCTCTTGATTTTGAGGTGTCCGTTGTTGCCGCCCTCGCTGAGCTTGACCCATGTCAAGAACGAAGGTGGAAAGGGCGGCAGTATGAGGTTTTGGGTGCCCCTTGACACGGGTCCCGCAAGAAATTATAGTTAGTTCAGTTTTTAGATTAGGTCTAAAAACATGATACGTCCCGCATCCATTTGCAAGGAGACTTCAATGCAACTCAAAGGCTCGAAAACCCACGAGAACCTCAAGGCTGCTTTTGCCGGTGAATCGCAGGCCAACCGTCGCTATTTGTATTTCGCAGCGAAGGCCGATGTCGAAGGTCAAAACGACGTCGCTGCTGTATTTCGTTCCACCGCCGAGGGTGAGACCGGACACGCGCACGGCCACCTCGAACACCTGGAGCAATGCGGCGATCCGGCGACGGATCTTCCGTTCGGCGGCACGCGCGCGAATCTGAAGAGCGCGATCGCCGGTGAAACGCACGAATACACCGACATGTACCCCGGCATGGCGAAGGCCGCGCGGCAAGAGGGGTTCGGCGAAATTGCCGATTGGTTCGAGACGCTCTCAAAGGCCGAGCGCTCGCACGCCAATCGCTTCCAGAAGGCCCTTGACGCGCTCGCCGACTAGGCGATCTGCCGAAGGCGTCGGATCGATCCCGCGGGTTGCAGGGAACAGACCCTCAACTCGCGGACGCCCGCGGCTATCCCGAAAAGCCTACAGGTAGAGAAAATGACCGTCCGTGAAGGCAGCCTAGAGGCGCCGACGCGCCATCCCCTGGCCTGGCGCCTGCCGGAGTTCCACGACGAAACGAAGCTGTTTGCAGAACTCGAACGGGTATTCGATATCTGCCATGGCTGCCGGCGCTGCATCAGCCTGTGCACGGCATTTCCGACGCTCTTCGATCTCGTGGACGCGAGCGCAACGCTCGAGGTCGATGGCGTGGAGAAGTCGCAGTTCTGGAAGGTGGTCGACCAGTGCTACCTCTGCGACATGTGCTACATGACCAAGTGTCCTTACGTTCCGCCGCATCCATGGAACCTGGATTTTCCCCACCTCATGCTGCGCGCCAAGGCGATCAAGTTCAAGAAAGGTGAAGTGCGTTGGCGCGACCGGCTGCTTTCCTCCACCGATGCCATCGGCAAGCTCGCTGCAATCCCGGTGGTCGCCCAGACGGTAAACGCCGTGAACCGGAACTCCTTCGCGCGCTCGGCCATGGAGAAGATGATCGGCGTGCACCCCAAGCGTGAGCTGCCGCCGTACAGTCCGGGAACCTTTCGCGGCAAGGCGGCCGCGAGCCCGAGCCGTGAGCCCAGGAACGGCGAGCGCACCCCGGGTAAGGTAGCGGTGTTCTCAACCTGCTACATCAACTACAACGAGCCGGGGATAGGTCACGATCTGCTGGCGATTCTCGATCACAACGAAATTCCCTACTTGGTGGTCGAGAAAGAAGCTTGTTGCGGCATGCCGAAGCTCGAGCTCGGCGATCTCCAAGGCGTCGAGCGGCTGAAGGCCCAGAACATCCCCTCTCTGGCGAAGCTGGCGCGGGAGGGCTACGCCATTGTTACCCCCATACCTTCCTGCACTCTGATGTTCAAGAATGAGCTGCCGTTGCTCTTTCCCGATGACGCCGAGGTGAAGGCAGTCGCTGAGGCGATGTTTGACCCCTTCGAGTATTTCGTATTGCGCAGGCATGACGGACTGCTGAAGACAGACTTTAAGAAGCCTCTCGGCAAGGTGTCCTACCACATTCCATGCCATTCACGGGTTCAGAACATGGGCCAGAAGACGCGGGAAATGCTGCAATCCGTGCCCGGGACAAGCTTGGTCACGGTGGAGCGCTGCTCCGGCCATGACGGCACTTGGGGCGTCAAGTCGGAGTACTACGAAAACTCGATGAAAATCGGCGGGCCCGTGTTCCGGCAGATGGCCAGTGGCGATCCTGATTACATCAGCTCCGATTGCCCGATCGCGGGGCGCCACATCGAGCAGGGCATGGGCGGCACGCGCGCGAAAAGAGCGCATCCCTTGTCCCTGCTACGCGCCGCATACGGGATTTGAAAGTCTGAACAGCCGCAAATCGACATGCCGCAGATTGAACGCTCCAGCCTGATGACTCTTGAGGCGTACGCCCGCGAACGTCCGCAATTCCGCGCCAAGGTCATGGCGCACAAGAAGAATCGGACTGTATCGCTCGGCGATCACATGACGCTCGTCTTCGAGGACGAGCTCACCATCCGTTATCAGGTGCAGGAGATGTTGCGCGTCGAGCGCATCTTTGAAGCGCAAGGCATCGAGGACGAACTCGCTGCCTACAATCCGCTCATTCCGGACGGTCGCAATCTGAAGGCCACCATGATGCTCGAATTCCCCGATCCCGAGGAGCGCCGGAAATGGCTTGCGGACCTGATAGGCGTCGAGGACAAGGTTTGGATAGAGGTCGCCGGCCACGAACGCGTTTGGGCTGTCGCCGACGAGGATCTTGAGCGGGAAAACGAGCACAAGACTTCGTCGGTGCATTTTCTCCGCTTCGAGCTCACGGACGATATGGCGCAGGCGCTCAGGAGAGGTGCGGGTTTGGCGATCGGGGTGGATCATCCACGCTACACCGCGAAGCTCGAGGCGCCGCCTGCGGTGCGAGACGCTCTTGCCCACGACTTGGCCTGAGGAGGGCCCCGCTACAGCAGGACCAAATTGTCGCGGTGAATGAGCTCCGGCTCGTCCACGTAGCCGAGGATCGCCTCAATCTCGCTCGAAGGTCGACCGGCTATGCGGCGTGATTCCTGGGCTCCGTAATTCACCAGCCCGCGCGCGACCGCTACACCGTCGGGGGCGACGCAGGTGACGACCGCACCGCGCTCGAACTCTCCCTCCACCCCCTTGACCCCGATAGGCAGGAGGCTCTTGCCCCCGGAACGCAACGCTTTGGAAGCTCCCGCGTCGATATTGAAGCGCCCTGCAACCTGAAGGTGATCCGCAAGCCACTGCTTACGGGCCGCCAGCGGTGTTGCGTTCGGGACGAGCAGGGTGCCGATTGGTTCGCCGGCAGCAAGCCGTACCAAGACCTCGGGCTCGCGGCCTGACGCGATTACAGTTTGCGCCCCCGAACGCGCGGCGCGCTTTGCCGCAAGGACCTTGGTGAGCATCCCACCTCTGGCAATGCTTGAGCCGGATCCCCCGGCCACTTCTTCGAGTCGCGGCTCACCTGCCTGTGCCCGCCGAATGAGTGTCGCCTGAGGATTGCGGCGCGGATCATCGGTAAAAAGGCCTTGCTGGTCGGTCAGAATGACGAGGCAATCGGCTTCGACGAGGTTGGTCACCAACGCTCCCAGCGTGTCGTTGTCTCCGAACCGGATTTCGTCCGTAACAACGGTGTCGTTTTCGTTGATGACTGGAATGATTCCCAGCCCAAGAAGCGTCAAGAGCGTGGAACGGGCGTTTAGATACCGCTGCCGGTCGGCGAGGTCAGCATGCGTGAGCAGGACTTGCGCCGTGCGCAGTCCGTGCTCCCGGAACGACGATTCATATACCTGCGCCAGCCCCATCTGCCCGACTGCGGCGGCGGCCTGCAACTCGTGCATTGCGCGCGGACGCTTGGCCCATCCCAAGCGTTGCATCCCCTCGGCAATGGCGCCGCTCGATACGAGAACAACCTCCTTGCCCGTCCGGCACAGTCGGGCGATTTGATCCGCCCAACGCGCGATCGCCGAAGCATCGAGCCCGGTACCTTCGTTGGTCACGAGCGTGCTGCCGACTTTCACGACGAAGCGCTTTGCTCCCTTCATACCGCTTTTCCGGATTCCAGAAAATTCATTATCGCCAGACTCAGCTCGCGGCAACCCTCGCCGCTAATGGCGGAGATGCAAAAGCTGGGACCCCGCCAGCGAAGCCCGCGGATGAGCTTGGCCGCGACCAGCCTGCGCTCTCCTGCGGGTAGCATATCCATCTTGTTCAATACGAGCCAGCGGGGCTTGCGGAACAAGGCGGGATCGAACTTCCTCAACTCGCCCGCAATGGCTCGAGCATCCCTTATGGGATCCGAATCCTCGTCCAGGGGCGCCGCATCGACGACGTGCAGGAGCAGCCGAGTCCGCGCCAGATGCCTGAGAAACTGGTGCCCTAAGCCCGCTCCCTCGGCGGCGCCTTCGATGAGTCCCGGGATGTCGGCAACGACGAAGCTGCGATCGACGCCGACTCGAACCACGCCGAGATGGGGATGCAACGTGGTAAAGGGATAGTCAGCTACCTTGGGTCGCGCGGCGGAAACGGCCCGAATGAACGTGGACTTGCCGGCGTTGGGCATGCCGAGAAGCCCAACGTCGGCCAGCACCTTTAACTCGAGCTTGAGAGTACGGTGCTGCCCTGGCTCGCCTGGGGTCGCCCTGCGGGGCGCGCGATTGGTGCTCGACTTGAAATTGACGTTTCCAAGCCCTCCCTTCCCACCTTGTGCGAGTAGCGCAGTCTGTTCATGCGAGGCGAGGTCGGCGACCAGTTCACCGGTTTGCGCGTCCGTCACTACGGTGCCTGCGGGCACCCGCAATACGACATCAGCGGCACTCTTCCCACTGCACTGGCGTCCGGCGCCGCGCTCGCCGTTACGGGCGCGGTGAATACGCGCAAAGCGATACTCGACAAGAGTATTGATGTTTCGGTCGGCCACTGCGTATACGCTGCCGCCGTTTCCGCCGTCTCCGCCGTCTGGTCCGCCGCGCGGCACGTACTTTTCACGCCTGAAGCTCACGACCCCGTCGCCGCCCTTTCCGGCGTGGACTTCGATGCGCGCTTCGTCTACGAATTTCATGCGAGGTGCGGTGTAGAAATAAAAAAGCCCTATCGCGCGGACAGGGCTCTTTCGGAGACGGACTACTTTACTATGTCAAGCGGCCGGAACCACGCTGACGGTTTGCCTGTGATCCGGTCCCTTGAACCTGAACTGGATCGTGCCGTTCACCTTTGCGAACAAGGTGTGGTCCTTGCCTATTCCGACGTTGTCTCCAGGGTGGATTCGCGTCCCTCGCTGGCGCACGATGATGCTGCCCGCCGCTACCGTTTGCCCGCCGAAACGCTTCACTCCGAGGCGCTTTGCCTGGGAGTCGCGGCCGTTTCGGGAGCTGCCGCCTGCTTTCTTGTGTGCCATGGTTGTCCGTCTCCTTAGGAGCCGCTAGGCTGCTGTAATGCCGGTGACCTGTATTTCAGTATAGCCTTGCCGGTGCCCTCGGTGTCTCTTGGAATTCTTGCGCCTGCGCAACTTGAAGCTCATCACTTTTTCAGCGAGGCCGTGCGATACCACCTTCGCTTTGACCGAGGCGCCGTCAACGATCGGGGTTCCTACCTTGAGTGCCGGTCCTTCGCCGACCAGGAGCACTTGATCAAGCACCAATTCGCTGCCCACCGCGGCCGGAAGCCGTTCGATCTTCAGCTTCTCGCCGGCAGAAACGCGATACTGCTTGCCACCAGTCTTCACTACCGCGTACATATGGCGGCCTCCAAATCCGAAAACCCGAAATTATACATACCTTTAGACGGTGTGGTCAAAGGAATTATGCTATGCTCAATTCCGGCCGCCAAGCCCGAATCTCGTTGTGCTTCAGCTTCCTTTGCAGCCCGAATTTCTACGAAACCTCATCGCTGCCGACATCCGTTCGGTAGACGAATTGATCAGGCGCCGACTCGGGTCGGATGTAGCCCTGATCCGCCAGATCGCGGAATACATCATTACCGGGGGCGGCAAGCGATTGCGCCCGGCGCTGGTGTTCCTCGCTGCAGGCGCAACCGGCTACCGGGGCGCGCACCACGTCGAATTGGCTGCCGTGATCGAGTTCATACATACGGCAACGCTGCTGCATGACGACGTGGTCGATGAGTCCGAGCTGCGGCGGGGCCGCAAGACGGCCAATGCCGAGTTCGGCAATGCCGCCAGCGTTCTGGTAGGCGATTTTCTCTATTCGCGCGCCTTTCAAATGATGGTGGGGGTGGGCTCCATGCGGGTAATGGAAGTCCTGTCGGACGCCACCAACGCGATTGCTGAAGGCGAGGTGCTGCAACTCCTGAATGCCCACAATTTCGCGATAAGCGAGGCGGATTATCGGGAAGTCATCCGCCGGAAAACCGCCAAGCTCTTCGAGGCAGCTGCCCAATTGGGCGCGATACTAGGGGAGGCGGGCGAGGGACTGGAGCATGGGCTAGCTCGGTACGGGATGCACCTGGGGACCGCGTTTCAGCTGATCGACGATGCGCTCGACTATTCCGGCGATGCCACGCACACAGGCAAGAACCTGGGCGACGATCTCAACGAGGGCAAACCGACCTTGCCCCTGATCTACGTCATGCAGCGCGGGTCCCGCAAGCAAGCCGAACTCGTCCGTCTTGCGATAAAGGAGGGGGGGCGCGAAGCTTTCAAGGCCGTATTGGAAGCTGTTCACTCTACGGGGGCGCTCGAGTACGTTCGGGATGTGGCCAAGAATGAAGCACAGTCTGCGCGCCAAGCCATCGCCGCGTTGCCAAATTCAAATTACAGGGATTCTTTGCTAGAATTGACCAAGTTCGCGGTCGAGCGCGATTACTAAGTCTCCCGAGGCGCTCATCTTTCTGTAGCACTGCGCTTCCCAATCGGGGTGTAGCTCAGCCTGGTAGAGTACTGCGTTCGGGACGCAGGTGTCGCTGGTTCGAATCCAGTCACCCCGACCACTGTCCGGACCGTTTCCCCGTGTCGGTATAATGGCCTCGCGCCGTAAGCTGCGGCGCTCACCCAATCCCATGGCAGCGTGAGCAAGCTCCTTCTTCTTATCGCCGCTGCAGTTGCGATTTATGTTGTGTTGAGCGGCATAGCACGCAAGCGCGCTCGGCACGATCAATCGGCGCAGGTAGAGTCCATGGTCCCCTGCGCGCGCTGCGGGCTCAATCTCCCGCGAAGTGAGGCCTTCGAGGCATCGGGCCGTTTCTTCTGCAGCGAGGAGCATCGCCGGCTCGGTTCAAGTTGAGAAGGGTCTATGGCGGGTCCTGTAGTTCCTAGATTGTCGTGGTCATCGCAACAGGGAGCGGTGGCCGACTCCTTCTGGGTATCGTTGAAGTACTTCAACTTCTACCGCATCGCCATCGCGGCAGTCTTCCTGCTGCTCGCGATCGTCTACGGGGACACGGTCAGCCTCGGCAGTCACGACCCGCTGGTCTTTATCTACGCGAGCATCGCCTACTTGGCAATCGCGTTGGCGTTTCATGTCGGGCTGCGAAGACTGCGTGCGCACTTCGACATGCAGCTTACGGCGCATATCATTACCGACATAATTGCTGTCACGCTGCTGATGTATGCCTCGAGCGGAATTCGCAGCGGGCTTGGGGTCATGCTGCTGGTCTCCCTTGCCGGCGCGGCTCTCGTCAGCCGGGGCAGGCTGACATTGTTTTACGCGGCGCTCGCTTCGATTGCCATGCTGCTCGAGCAATCTTACTGGGTGCTGGTGCATGATTTCAGTACTGCAAGCTATCTTCAGCCGGGTCTGTTGTCGATCGGGTATTTCGCAACTGCGCTTATCACCAATCGGCTGGCGCGGCGGCTGATATTGAACGAGCGACTCGCTCGCCAGCGCGGCGCCGACCTCGCGGATCAGCTGCGCATCAACCGACTCGTGATCCGTGACGTGCAAGATGGGGTGCTGGTCGTTGACGCCAACGGCCTCGTCCGTCAGCAAAATCCGCGCGTTGCAGAACTGCTCGGTCGCTCCGTTCCCGAATTGGGGCAGATCGAAGAGTATTCCGAGGAAATTGCGCAACGGCTTGCTGCTTGGCGCGCAGGCGATGGCTCGAGTAGTCTGAATCTGCAAGTCGCCGAAGTCGGGCGACTTGTGCGCGCCCGTTTCGTGGCGGCGGGCGTTGCCGGTGGTAGCTTCAGTCTGGTGTTTCTCGAGGATTTGTCGAAGCTCCAGGAGCAGGCGCAGCAGTTCAAGCTCGCCGCCCTCGGCAGACTCACGGCCAATATTGCCCACGAAATTCGCAATCCACTCTCAGCCATCACCCATGCTGGCGAGCTGCTCAAGGACGAGCAGCGTGGACCGCAGAGGGCGCGCATGCTGCAGATCATCCGCGACAACGCCCAGCGCCTGGAACGCATGGTGCACGACGTGCTCGAGTTGGCGAGGCGCGATAGAGTTCAGCGGGAAACCATCAGAGTCTTGCCCTATCTGAATACCTTTGTCGATGAGTTCACCCAGAACGAGAGTGTCCCGCACCAGGGCATTTCCTTGGATGCCGCAGAGAACGTCACTGTCGAATTCGACCGCGTGCACCTGAACCAAGTGCTGTGGAACTTGTTGCACAACGCATGGCGGCACAGCCGAAAGCAGACCGGGAGCGTTCGCTTGGCGGCGGGGCGGCGGGGGAATCGAGTAGAATTGCACGTCATCGATGACGGTGAAGGTGTGGCAAAGGAACTGCAGGCGCAGCTGTTCGAGCCCTTTTTCACCACTTTCGCGAGTGGTACAGGACTTGGCTTGTACATCGCCCGCGAATTGTGCGCAGCCAATGGCGCGACCCTTGACTATCTGAATCGCGGCCCAGGTGCGGATTTCAGGATTCTATGGCAGGCAGCGTAGCCAATCGACGCGCTGAACGGCGGTCGAGCAATGTCCAAGGGGCCGTGCTCGTCGTCGACGACGAAGCGGACATCCGCGAACTCCTGCAGCTCTCGCTCGTTCGAATGGGTTTGGCTGCCGAATGCGCCGGGTCCCTGGCTGAGGCGAAGAATCTCCTGGAATCGAAGCGGTACGATCTCTGCCTGACCGACATGCGGCTTCCTGACGGAGATGGCCTAGAGCTGGTTCGCTACGTTGGCGCCCATCGTGCCGATCTGCCTGTCGCTGTGATCACCGCATTCGGTAGCACCGAGAATGCCGTGGTGGCGCTCAAGGCGGGCGCTTTCGACTACTTGACCAAACCCCTGTCTCTGGATCAGCTGCGGGCGCTTGTGAAATCCGCGCTATCGCTGCCGCAGAAATCCACGACGATCCGATCGGGGGAGCGCGAACTTCTGGGCGTAAGCCCGGCAATCGGGCACGTGCGCTCCATGATCGAGAAGCTTGCCCGCAGCCAAGCGCCTTTGTACATTACTGGCGAATCCGGTAGCGGCAAAGAGCTCGCCGCGCGCCTCATCCACGAAAAGGGGGCAAGGCGCGACAAGCCGTTCGTAGCTGTAAATTGTGGCGCGATTCCGGACAACCTGGTGGAAAGTGAATTCTTCGGGTACAAGAAGGGCGCGTTTACCGGGGCGGAAGCGGACCGTGACGGATTCTTTCAGGCCGCAAACGGTGGCACGCTATTCCTTGACGAAGTCGCCGACTTGCCGCTCGCGATGCAAGTCAAACTACTCCGGGCAATCCAGGAGAAGCACGTGCGCAAGGTTGGTGCCACGGCGGAAGAAAGTGTTGACGTACGTTTCATCTGTGCGACCCATCAAAACTTGGCTGCCCGCGTCGAATCCGGGAAATTCCGCCAGGATCTCTATTACCGGCTGGCGGTGATCGAGCTGAGGATGCCTTCGCTTCGCGAGTGTCGAGAGGACATCCCTTTGTTGGCGGATGCGATCCTTCGCCGGCTGTCGGTAGCGCATGGCGGCCAGCCGGCGCGGCTGTCCGATGCGGCCATCCAGGCGCTCGCCGCCTATGACTTTCCCGGCAATACGCGCGAGCTGGAAAACATCCTGGAACGTGCAACAGCGCTTGCCGCGAGCAAAGTCATTCAGCCTGCAGACCTGCAGCTCGCCACGCAAGGGTTGACGGCGCGAGATGCGGCCAAGACGAGCGCCAGATGGCCCCTGCAAGAGTATCTAGATCGCGTGGAGAAGGAAGCCATCATCGAAGCGCTTGAAAAGACGCGATTCAACCGCACCGCTGCCGCGAAACTCCTCGGCATCACGTTTCGGGCGCTGCGCTATCGGATGGAACGGCTCGGAATCGACTAGGGTGGCGCTCGGTCCACTGGATGCGGACGGGGTGCTGGCGGGAGCCGCGCAGATCCCTTCTCCCAATTGCGACGAACGCCCTCAGGACGAGCCCCCGACGCTGCTTGTCGTACACAGCATCAGCTTGCCGCCCGGCAAATTCGGTGGCGACGCAGTCGTCCGGTTGTTCACCAATACCCTCGATTTTTCCGCCCATCCCTACTATCGGACATTGAGAGATCTCAGGGTTTCGGCGCACTTTCTGATTCGTCGTGGCGGCGAGGTGCTTCAGTTCGCACCCTGCGCGAAGCGTGCTTGGCACGCCGGCCTCTCCAGTTGGCAGGGACGCGAACGCTGTAACGATTTCTCGCTGGGGGTAGAGCTCGAGGGTGCAGACGACCGAGCATTTACCGAAGCGCAGTACCGACGCCTCGCGAAATTGTTCGCGGTGCTGCGCGCCCGATATCCTCTCGTCGACGTTGTAGGGCACGCCGATATTTCCCAGGGGCGCAAGACCGACCCAGGGCCGTCATTCGATTGGGGACACTGCCGGGAGTTGTTCGCCCGAATCAGGTAGACCTATCGCGTACCGGGGAATCGCGGAAGCCGTCGAACAGATCTCCTGGCGGCCCTCGCCCGTTTTCGGCGACGCGGTCCGGCAAGCGCTATTGCCGCTCTTCTTGGACCGCCCCCGGGCTGCCAGAACCCTCTCCGACGCAACGCCACGTGGCCATGGAAACCTCTCGCTGACTTGACATTACACTAGAAATAGTTGCACACTGCGTTTCAGCCACTATATATTGTGGTGAAAGCGAGCTTGGCCTCAGATCCCGATGCGAGCTGGCGATCGCATCTTTTCGGTCAGGTCAAAGAAAATAATCAGAGGAGACAGGTATGCAAATTGCCGCTGACGCGACGACTCAACAGTCGATCCCCGGCACGGATCTCCCCGAAGCCGCCGTTTCCAGCCTGCCTCCCTATTCTCAGCACAAGATCATCCGTCGCAACGGCGCGGTCGTGGGCTTCGAGCCCGGCAAGATCTCGGTGGCAATGACAAAGGCGTTTCTCGCGGTCGAGGGCGGGCAGGGCGCGGCTTCGGCTCGGATCCGGGAATTGGTTGGCGGTCTCACCGAAGCCGTGGTGACCGCATTGGTGCGCCGTCAACCGACGGGCGGGACGTTCCACATTGAAGACGTTCAGGACCAAGTTGAGCTCGCCTTGATGCGTTCTGGCCAGCACGAGGTGGCACGAGCCTACGTGCTGTACCGAGAAAAGCGTGCCGAGGCCCGCGTCCAGGAAGCGGCCCAGAAAAAGCCAGCACTCCAGCCGCAACTTCACATCATCGAGGATGGCGTACGTCGTCCCCTGAACCAGACTGGACTTCGCGAGTTGATCGTAACGGCCTGCGAGGGCCTGGGGACGTCGCTGGATCCGAACCTGATTCTTGCTGAAACCCTGAAGAACATCTATGACGGGGTCCCTGCCGATGAAGTGCGAAAGTCGACGGTGCTTGCGTCGCGGGCGCTGATCGAAAAGGACCCGGTCTACAGCTACGTAACCGCAAGGCTGCTCCTGCACACCATTCGGCGAGAGGTTCTGGGGCAAGAAGTAACGCAAGCCGAAATGCAGAGACGCTATCCGGACTACTTTTTGAACTTCGTCAAGCGCGGCATCCAAGCGGAGTTGCTGGATGAGCGCCTCGCCAACTTCGACCTACGCAGGCTCGGCAAGGCGCTCGACGCATCACGCGACCTCAAGTTTGGTTACCTGGGCCTTCAGACTCTGTACGACAGATACTTCCTGCACGAGCACGGAAAGCGGATCGAACTGCCGCAGATGTTCTTCATGCGTGTTGCCATGGGACTGGCACTCAACGAGGTCGACCGCGAATCGCGCGCCATAGAGTTCTACAACGTACTCTCCTCGTTCGATTTCATGAGCTCGACCCCGACTCTGTTCAATTCCGGCACGATGCGCTCGCAGCTCTCGTCCTGCTATCTCACCACCGTCGCGGACGATCTGGACAGCATTTACGAAGCGATCAAGGAGAATGCGCTGCTCGCCAAGTATGCCGGCGGCTTGGGCAATGACTGGACGCCTGTGCGGGCGCTCGGTTCGCACATCAAGGGAACCAATGGCAAATCCCAGGGTGTCGTGCCCTTCCTCAAGGTCGTGAATGACACGGCGGTGGCGGTCAATCAGGGCGGCAAGCGCAAGGGGGCGGTGTGCTCCTATCTCGAGACCTGGCATCTCGACATCGAGGAATTTCTTGAGCTGCGCAAGAACACCGGGGACGACCGCCGGCGCACCCACGACATGAATACCGCCAACTGGATCCCGGATCTCTTCATGAAGCGTGTCATGGAGAACGCGGAGTGGACGTTGTTCAGCCCGTCTGACGTGCCCGATCTGCACGATCGCTACGGTCGTGCATTCGAAAAGGCTTACGCCGGGTACGAAGAGAAAGCGGCTGCGGGCGGGCTGAGGCTCTACAAGAAAATCCCGGCCGTGCACTTGTGGCGCAAGATGCTCTCGATGCTCTTCGAGACCGGCCACCCTTGGATCACGTTCAAGGATCCCTGCAACATTCGTTCCCCGCAGCAGCATGTGGGCGTTGTGCACAGTTCGAACCTTTGCACGGAAATCACGCTGAACACCAACGATTCCGAGATTGCGGTCTGCAACCTGGGCTCCATAAACATGGTGGGCCATATGAAGGACGGTGGGCTCGACCACGAAAAGCTGAAAAAGACCGTGGCGACCGCGATGCGCATGCTCGACAACGTGATTGACATCAATTACTACGCGGTAAGGAAGGCGCGTGACTCCAACATGAAGCACAGGCCCGTGGGGCTCGGGGTCATGGGTTTCCAGGATTGCCTGCACATGCTGCGGGTGCCCTACGGTACGCAAGAGGCCGTGGAGTTCGCCGACCGGTCCATGGAGGCGATCGCCTATTTCGCCTACTGGGCGTCAACCGAACTCGCGGAGGAGCGCGGCCGCTACGCCTCATACCGCGGCTCGCTGTGGGATCGAGGCATTCTGCCGCAGGACACACTGAAGCTTCTGCGCGAGGAACGCGGCGGTTATGTCGACATCGACGTGAGCGAAACGATGGATTGGCAGGCATTGCGCGAACGGATTCGGCACCATGGCATGCGCAACTCCAACTGCCTGGCGATCGCTCCGACCGCGACTATCTCCAACATCATCGGTGTATCAGCTTCCATCGAGCCCACCTTCCAGAATCTGTTCGTCAAGTCCAACTTGTCCGGTGAGTTCACTGTTGCCAATGAATATCTCGTTGCCGATCTGAAGAAGCTTGGTTTGTGGGACGAAGTCATGGTCGCGGATCTCAAGTATTTCGACGGGAACCTCGCCCGGATTGATCGTGTGCCCGCTGACATGCGTCGACTTTACGCGACTGCCTTCGAGATCGATCCGATATGGATCGTCGAGGCCGGCGCGCGAAGGCAGAAATGGATCGACCAGTCCCAGTCGCTGAACATCTATATCGGCCAGGCTTCCGGCAAAAAGCTTGATGACTGCTACAAGCTTGCCTGGCAGCGTGGGTTGAAGACGACTTATTACCTGCGCGCCGTCGGGGCCACGCATGCAGAGAAGTCCACGGTAAAGGCCGGCCAGCTGAATGCAGTGCCTGCCGAGGGAGGCGCCTGCGCGATCGAGGCGGGGGCGACGGCTGTTCCGGGCCGAGGAGAGGGGGAGATCAGATTCTGCAAGATCGACGATCCCGAGTGCGAGGCTTGCCAATGAAGTGCAGCCCTTGGGACAACTCATGGGAGACATATGCTTTCGTTCGATGACATCGGGGCAGAGGCCATTCCGGGGCTTAGCCTGCAGACGGTAGCCGGACTCAGCCCGCGCGCATCAGCGTCCGACGATCGCGCCCTCGCAGACGGGAGCCTTCGGCGGGTACGCGTCGAAGACAAGCGCATCATAAATGCACGGGCCGATGTCAACCAGCTCGTCCCCTTCAAGTACAAATGGGCCTGGGAGAAGTACCTTGCAGGTTGCGCCAACCACTGGATGCCGCAGGAAATAAATATGAGCCGTGACATCGCTCTGTGGAAAGACCCAAACGGTCTGACCGAAGACGAGCGACGCGTGGTCAAGCGCAATCTAGGATTCTTCGTGACCGCCGATTCCCTTGCGGCAAACAACATCGTTCTCGGGACATACCGCCATATTACTGCGCCCGAGTGCCGTCAATACCTGTTGCGACAGGCGTTTGAAGAAGCCATCCATACTCACGCATACCAATACATCGTCGAAAGCCTGCAGCTGGACGAGGGGGAGATCTTCAACGCATACCACGAAATTCCGAGCATCCGGGACAAGGACGAATTCCTCATCCCGTTCATCGACATTCTTACCAACCCTTCATTCAAGACCGGCACGCCGGAAGCCGATCAGAATCTCCTTCGCAGTCTGATCGTGTTTGCGTGCCTGATGGAAGGCATGTTCTTCTACGTTGGTTTCACGCAGATACTCGCACTGGGCCGGCAAAACAAGATGACCGGCGCCGCGGAGCAATATCAGTACATCCTGCGCGATGAATCCATGCACTGCAATTTCGGCATCGACCTGGTGAACCAGATCAAGATGGAGAATCCGCAATTGTGGACGACGGAGTTCCGCGACGAGGTGCAAGACCTTGTCAAGAGAGCGGTCGAACTCGAATATCGTTACGCCGAGGATACGATGCCGCGAGGCGTCCTCGGGCTTAACGCTCCGATGTTCAAGGAGTACTTGCGCTATATCGCAAACCGTCGGTGCCAGCAGATTGGCGTGGATCAGTTGTTTTCCGGGGCAAACAATCCGTTTCCCTGGATGAGCGAAATGATCGATCTGAAGAAGGAGCGCAATTTTTTCGAGACGCGAGTAATCGAATATCAAACTGGGGGTGCGCTCAGTTGGGACTAGTCGCTTTCGAATCTCGGCTGGCAGCCGGCAGGGGGCGAGCGTGCACCGCGTGACCGAATGCAGGGCATCGCCGGACTACAGGCTCTGGCTGAGATTCGACGATGGGTTGGAGGGAAGCGTGTTTCTCGGGAACCTTCTGGAGGTCGGTGCTTTCAGTGCGTGGCGGGATGTCGCGCAGTTCTGTCGCGCAAGCTTGGATCGGAAGGCGGCGACAGTCGTGTGGGATGGCGGCATCAAGCTGGACCCCGACATCCTGTATCAGGACCTCGTCTCGAGCAAGACGCGAAAAGAATTCAATTCCCCGGAGGTCTTCAACGGGGATTGAATGGGCTGCGTCCTGAGGGGCGCGGCTCGGTGTGTCGTTTCCATAACTCTGATGGAGGTCATCATGGCAAAGAAGAGAAAAGCCAAGAAAGCAGCGAAGAAAAAGAAAAAGAAGAGAGCAGCAAGGAAGAAAGCCAAGAGGAAGTCGTCAAGTCGACCCGCAAAGATGAAAGCGGCCAAGAAGAAGTCCGCGAAGAAGGCGGCAAGGCCGAAGAGGAAAATGGCGAGGCAAGCTGCGGCGAAGCCGGCAACATCGGCACTGGGCACGGCCCCGGCATCGCTATCTACAGGTGCGGCGCCGGGGGCAAGAACTGCTCTGAACCCGGCAGCGGCTTGGCCGTTTCCGACAGGCTCAAGGCCCTGAGCGGACTACGAATGAGCTGCGGTCAGCCCGGGAAAACTCCGGGCTGGACCGCAGACATTCGGGCTTAGAAGAGAAAAGAGAAATTGCCCCCGGCTATGCAACCGAGAGACATGCATAGTCTATCAGGTCGGCCGAAAGACAGGCCGGTGTTCTCCTGCGGTCGTAGTCACGCAGCCGGGCGACTGTGCTGATATAAGCCTTTGTTCTATTGTGCTATTCCTCATTGTTCAATGAAGTGGGCACTGACTAGAACTAGGAATTGTTGCAGTGCAGTACAATTGGCGAAGGAGAGATCCGCAATGAGCATGAGCCGGCTTAAGTACCATCTGGCAGGGCGCCTGGGACCGGCACTGACGGTGCTCCACCACGGCTTGGCGCTGATCGGGTTCCTTGCGCTGGTGGTGGTCTTGGTCCGCACCCCTTACTCCCAGGCGATTGAAGAAAGCGCAGGTCGTTCTACCACCATGGGTACGATCCGCTACGGCGGGCAGCTTGCCTCGCTCGGACCCCTTGATGGTGCCAACGGCGAGAAATTTCGGGCGCTGGTGAGCTACCTGTCCCGGCGATACAGGATTGCCCCCGACATCACGGAGCAATTTGTCGGCGCCGCGTATGACTCGGGCCAACAAGTAGGTCTAGATCCCCTCCTGATTCTCGCGGTTGTCGCAATCGAATCGCGCTTCAATCCAATCGCCGAGAGCCTGGTTGGGGCGAGAGGACTCATGCAGGTGGTCCCTAAACACCATCAGGACAAGCTCTCGGAGCACGGAGGCGAAGACGCTTTGCTCAACCCCATGGTAAACATCGCTTTGGGAGCCCGAATCCTGAAGGAGTACATCCGCCGCACCGGCAGCCTCGAGGCGGGCCTGCAGTACTACAACGGCGCTCTCGCAGATCCTTCGAGCCAGTATGCCCAAAGGGTCATCGCCGAGAAAGATCGGCTTCAGCAGGCAGTCCGCCAGGTCAATCACGCGGCGGCTCGTAGCGCAATCTGAAAGACTCCGGTTGCTTCCTGAAGCGGTGCCCGGCACTGATCGGGCGGCCCCGAACCGCTACCTGCCCCGGAGCAGCATTCCGGTGATGCTTTGCACACCCTCTTTCAAATCTTCCAGCGAACGCGTGTAAGCGAAGCGCACGTGCCTCTCGGCACGGTTCGACCCAAAATCGACGCCGGGAGCAACCGCTACACCGGCTTCTTCCAGCACCCGTGCCGCAAAATCCCTGCTGTCCGATGCGAAGTCTTCGCAGCCCGCATAGATATAGAAAGCGCCTTCCGGTGTTATGGGAATTCGAAACCCGAGGCGACGCAATGCCGGCACCAAATAGTCGCGGCGCCGCTTGAACTCGAGCCGTCGATCCTCGAGCACCGCAAGGGTATCCGGCCGAAACGCGGCAAGCGCACCGTACTGGGCCGGTGCCGATGGGCAAATGAATGCGTTTTGAGCCAGCTTCTCCACTTCTCGCATGTGCGTTGCCGGCACTACGATCCAGCCCAGTCGCCAGCCCGTCATGTTGAAGTACTTCGAGAAACTATTCACGACAAATATGTCGTCGGCCAGCTCAAGGGCCGTCGAAACCCCGCTCTCGTAGGTGAGGCCCTGATATATCTCGTCGACGATAACGAAGCCGCGCCTTTGCCGGGCCGTGCTGATTATCGACCGGAGCTCCTCGCCGGCGATCACGCTTCCGGTGGGATTGGAAGGTGACGCGATCAGCACGCCGCGCGTCGCAGGGCCCCAAAGTGCGCGCACGTCTGAGTCAGTCGGCTGGTAGTGCTGGCTCTCGTCGACGGGGATCATATGGGGCCTTCCGTCGAACATGCGCACGAAGTGCCGATTGCATGGGTAGGAAGGATCAGCCATCAGCACTTCGTCCCCGGGATTCAGAAGCGTGCCCAGGGCAAGCAGGAATGCGCCGGACGCTCCGGCAGTAACAACGATCCGCGAGGTCGGGACGGCCACATTCAGCCGCTGCCTGTAGTAGTCTGAAATCGCGCGGCGCAATTCCGGAATGCCGAGCGATTCCGTATATCCCAATCGGCGGGTACGAATGGCCTCGACTGCCGCTGCCGCGACCTGCGGAGGTGCCGCAAAGTCTGGCTGGCCGATCTCCATGTGGACGATACGACGCCCTTTCGCTTCCAGCTCGAGAGCGTGTCTCTGCACATCCATGACGCGGAAAGGATCGATTCCGGCCATGCGCGCCGCAATCATCAGATTCGTGTCGTACCCCACTGGCCCTTGTCAGACGAGCGTGAAAGACTCATCGCGCTGGATGCGCTCCAGCTTTGTCTCCATTATCGCTTACTTGAGTCTGGGCCCGATCGGGGCATCATTCCATTCGCGACCCAGACGCCGCGGCTCTCCTGAATCGGCTATCATGAGGCCACGCAACAAAGAACTCCAAGTCCCCGGTTTGCCTATGGAAGACATCCTGCGCAAGAGCGCCTTGGATTATCACCGCCGTTCACCGCCCGGCAAGATATCAGTCACCCCAACTAAAGGCCTGGTCAACCAGCGCGACCTTGCGCTCGCATACACGCCTGGAGTCGCTGCGGCGTGCGAGGAGATCGCGCGCGATCCGGCGGAGGCACGCGACCTCACGGCGCGCGGGAACCTGATTGGTGTCGTCACGAACGGGACCGCC
>DATBLP010000010.1:0-29455 GCA_036555245.1 Burkholderiales bacterium | reverse complement strand
CGTCAGTTCCAACCGGCGGAGTTAAAGCGGCGGCGCAGCCGTCCGCCTTTAACAACTAATAGGGATTCGCGACCGGCAGCTCTTCTGCCGGATACAGGGAGATGACCTTCGCCCCCTCGGGCGTGAGGATGACCTCCTCCTCGATTCTCGCCGCGGAAATGCCATCGGTCGCCGGGCAATACGTCTCGACGGCGAACACCATCCCGGTCTTCAGCTCGATCGGCTCCTTCAACGAGTTGACCCTCGAGATGAGCGGCCGCTCGTGCAGGCCCAGCCCGAGGCCATGGCAGAAGTTCAGACCGAAGGCTTCCATCTCGCTCGAAAAGCCGATTTCCTTCGCCTCGGGGAACGCCCTGGCAATCTTGTCGCTCGACATCCCCGGCTTGATCAGCTCGATCGCGCGGTCCATCCACTCGCGCGCTTTCCGGTAGGCGGTACGCTGCGGCGGCGTTGCGCGGCCGACGCTGAAGGTCCGGTAATAGCAGGTGCGGTACCCCATGAACGATTGGATGACGTCGAAGAACGCCTGGTCGCCGGGACGGATGAGCCGGTCGGTGAAGTTGTGCGGGTGCGGCGAGCAGCGCTCGCCCGAGATCGAGTTGATCGCCTCGACGCAGTCCGAGCCCATCTCGTAGAGCCGCGCGGTGGCGAGCGCGACGATCTGCGACTCCTTGATGCCGGGCTTGAGCGCCTCGGCGATGTCCTGATAGACGCCGTCCACCATGGCGGAAGCCATGTTGAGCAGAGTCAGCTCGTCGATGTTCTTGACCTCGCGGGCCATCAGCATGACCTGCTGGCCATCTTTCACCTTGACGCCGAGCTTCTGCAGCTCGAACAGCATCGGCGGCTCGACCACGTCCACCCCCAAGGGCATGTCGCCCACCCCCTCGGCATCCAGGATCGCCTTGATCTCCTTCGCCCCGTCGCGAAAATAGGTGATGTCGGCGCCGGTCGCGCCGCGCATGCCGAGCATGCCCGCGCGGCAGTGGTCGGTGTGCAGCCAGGGGGCATAAAGCCGGTGATGCTTGGCCGCGCTGCCGAAGTCCCAGATGTAGGGATCGCCGTTGCCGGTGAGCAGCGAATACCGCGTCAGCTTGTCGCGCGCCCACTCGCCGATCACCGTGCTCGTCGTGTAGCGGATGTTGTGCTGATCGAAACTCAGGAGCGCCCCGAGCCCCGACTCGGCGAGCGCGGCGCGCACCCGCGCGAGCCGGTAGTCGTGCAGGCGCCGGAAGTTGACGCGCTCCTCGAAATCGACCTGAGTGTGCCCGGGCGCGTGCAGCGGCCGCTTCCAGTTATGGTGCGGATCGATATCGTCCGGCCGGACTATCTTCGGCTCAGCGGTGCTCTTCGACTTGGCCATCGATCGTTTCCTTTGACCCTCCTGACAGGGAGTGAAGTATGCCATGCGAACTGCGCGATTGGCACGCGGTTCGCGACGAGACCGCCGGCTTTTTGGATCTGGTCAGACTCGCGGCAGGCCGAGCCGGCCGGCGAGCCAGTCGGCGGTGCGGCTGCGGTAGCGGTACGGGCGGTTGTTGGCGTTGTGCCCGCCGTCCTCGACGATGAGCAGCTCCACCGGTCCCGAGACGCTCTTTGCCAGCCGCTCGGCGTGCGATGCCGGGACGATGCGGTCCTGCCGCCCGGTCACGATGAAGATCGGGCAGGCGATTCTTGCCGCGGCGTCCTTCATGGTCAGCGTCGCGGCGTTCTTCAGCGCCTCGGCCTCCGTGGCGCAGTGGCTGCGCACGCGGAAGGCTTCGCGAGTCAGCGCCGGCAGTGTGTCCCAGATCTCCTTCCACTCGAACGGCCCCGAGAGAGCGATGCAGGCCTTGATGCGCTTCTCGTACGCGGTCGCGCGCGGCGCGTAATAGCCGCCGAGGCTTACGCCCCATATCGCGATGCGCGCCGCGTCGAGGTCGGCGCGTTTCTCTATCCAGTCGCAGACGGCGCGCGCCGCGCGCTCGTAGTCGCCGCAGATAGGGATGCCATACTCGGCCTCGCCCTGCCCCGGGCCGTCGATCGCGAGGATCGCTATTCCGCGCGCGAGAAACGGATCGGCATAGGCGTGCAGCTCCTCTTTCGTCGAGTCGAGGCCCGGTGCCATGATGAGAATCGGCGATCGTCCCGCCGCACCGGTGGGTTTGCGCAACACTCCGCAGAGCGTCTTTCCCTCAAAGGGGATCGCGACACGCTCTCCCGCCGGGCGCATGTGCGGCAAAGCGTCCCGGTAGCACGCGACCGCCTGCATGTGCGCCTCGCGCATCCGCTTCTGATCGTGGACGAACAGAAACTTGGCGAAGTGGTAGTACATCGCCGCGCGCACCAGGTGCTCGCCCGCGGTGAGCCTGTAGGCCTGCGCGAGCGCCTCGCGCCCCAGCGCCTCGTGCACCCTGGCGCGCTCGCACCATGCGGCGCACCAATCCTCCCAGCGCTCGATGCCTGCGGTAACTTCCTCGAAATCGGCGAGCAGCACGCCGTTGGAGACGAAGCGCGGCGCCCAGTGCGCGATCGCGGCGGCGACGCGCGGGTCCTTGGACTTGGATTCCATGCCGGTCATGACTTCGGTCGGCCGAATCATACCCCGAGATGGCGGCGCAGAATCTCCGGGTGCGCCTCGACCTCCCGCGCCGGGCCCTCGTGGGCGATGTGCCCGTTGTTGATAATGTAGACGCGCTGCGCGAGCGCCAGGGTCGCCGCGAGGTTCTGCTCGACGAGGACGATCGTCTGCCCGGCCGCGGCGAGATCGCGGCAAACCCTGACCAGCTCGCGCACGATGAGCGGCGCGAGCCCCTCGAACGGCTCGTCGAGCAGGATGATCTTCGGGTCGCGAATGAGAGCGCGTGCGATCGCCAGCATCTGCTGCTCGCCCCCCGACAGGTCGGTGCCGCGGCTCCCGCGCCGCTCCTTCAGCCGCGGGAACATCTCGTAGACGCGGCCTAGCGGCCAGCGGCCCGGCGCGGTGAGCGCGGCGAGCACCAGGTTCTCCTCGACGTCCAGGCTGCCGAAGATGCGCCGCTCCTCATGCACGAGCTGCATGCCGGCGCGCGCGATGGCGTGGCTCTTCCTGCCGGCGACCTCGATCCCGTCGAGCTTCACCGAGCCCGAGCGCGGAGCGACCACGCCCATCAGGCTCTTCAGGGTCGTGCTCTTGCCCGCCCCGTTGCGACCGAGGAGCGCCACCACCTCGTTCTTCTCCACCCGCAGCGACACGTCGAAGAGGATGTGCGAGTCCCCGTAGTAGCTGTTGAGGCCGTCCACTTCGAGCAGGCTCATGCGGCGAGCGCTTCGTTGACGCCGCCGAGGTACGCCTCCTGCACCACGACGTTGGCCTTGATCTCGTCCGGCTTCCCTTCGACCAGCACGCGCCCCTGGTGCAGCACGGTGATGCGCCCGACGAGCTCGAAGAGCGAATCCATGTCGTGGTCGATGATGATCATGGTCCGGCCCCGGCCGATGGACTTCAGCAGCTTCACGGTCTCCACGCGCTCGCGCGGACTCATGCCGGCGAGCGGCTCGTCGAGCAACAGCAGCGTAGGCGACGAGGCGAGCGCAAGCCCGATCTCCAGGCGCCGCTTCTCGCCGTAGGCGAGCTGCGCCACCGGCGTGTCCATGCGCTCGACGAGGTCCACGAGTTGCAGCGTGTGCCGGACCTGCTCCTGCAGGCCGCGGATCTTCGTGAGGCTGCGCAGCATGTCGAGCCGGAATTTCCCGCGCAGCTCGGCGAGCGCGGCGATGGTGACGTTCTCGCGCACCGTGAGCCGGTTGAAGAGCTGAGTCACCTGGTAGCTCTTGGTGAGCCCGAGCTGGCACACGTCGGTGACGTGCAGGCCGGTGATATCGCATCCCTCGAAGACGATGCGCCCGGACGTGGGCGGGATCTCGCAGGTCAGCATCTTGAACAACGTCGTCTTGCCCGCGCCGTTCGGACCGATGATGCCGCGCAGCTCGCCCGCGTTCACAGTGAAATCGATGTCGGCGTTGGCGATGACGCCGCCGTAGTGCTTGCTCAGGCCCGTCGCCTGGAGGATCGGTCCGGCGGATTCGCTCGGCGCATGGTGCCGCGCCGGCATCGCCTCGGTCTCGGCCATGCGCGCGAATTCGATGCGCGCCGCCTTCTGCTCCTCCTCCGCGGTGATCTCGGGCGCCGCGGCGACTTCCTTCGGCTCGGCCGCGGGCGCGGCGCGGCCGCGAACCAGGCCGTAGAGATCGCGCAGGCCGCCGAGGATCCCCTGGCGCAGGAAGAGCACGAGCAGCACAAACACGAGGCCCAGAACGAGCTTCCACGTGGCGCCGAGGTCAAGGGTCGCCTGCAGGAAGTCCTGCAGGAAGAGCCAGACCCCGGCGCCGACCAACGGGCCGAATAGCGTGCCGCGCCCGCCGATCGCGGTCTGCATGACGAGCTGCCCGGAGGTGTCGAAGGTGAACGCTTCAGGCGGCATGAAGGCCTGCAGCACGCCGAGCAGCCCCCCTGCGAAGCCGGCGTAGGCGCCGGCGATGACGAACGCCGCGAGCTTGTAGGCGTGCACGCTGTGGCCGACCGCAGCCGCGCGCAGCGGATTCTCGCGGATCGCGCGGAACACCGCGCCGACCGGGGAGCGCACGATGCGAAGCGCGATGATGATGCCGACGAAGTAGCAGAACGCGAGGAACGGATACAGCGACCAGCCGGTCGTGAACTCGAGCGTGGCGAAGCCGAGGTTCAGCGCCGGCGTCGGCACGCCCGGCAGGCCGTTCTCGCCGCCGGTCCACTGCGAGAGCGGGTTGAACTCGACGAAATAGAATACCTCCGCGATCGCCACGGTGATCATCGCGAAGTAGATGCCGGTGCGGCGCAGCGCGATCAATCCGACGAGGTAGCCGACCGCGGCCGCGGCCACCATACCGACGAGGAGCGCGGTGATCACGTGCGGGAAGCCGGCGCGCGTGAGCAGGTACGCCGCCACCATGCCGCCGGTGCCGTAGAGCGCCGACTGGCCGAACGAGAGCAGCCCCGTGTATCCAAACAGGATGTCGAAACCGATGCCAAACAGGCCCCAGACGAGGATCCGGTTCACGGTGTTCGGCGCGGCGTCGAGGTAGGGCAGCACGAAAGGCGCGGCGATCAGCAGCGCCGCGGTCAGCGCCTCGACGAAGAACGGCCGCTGGCCGCTGAAGAGCCGGTCGGCGTTCATTCGCGGCCTGCTTCTCGCGCGGTCATTCGCGTCCTTTCATGCCGAGCAGGCCGTGCGGCCGCAGCATCAGCACCAGCGTCATCGCCGCGAACAGCATCACGTAGGCATAGCCGGGGTTGACCATCGAGGTGAGGCTGATGATCTCGCCCGAAATCAGCCCGCCGATCACCGCGCCCGGGAAGGAGCCAACGCCGCCGATCACGACGACGACGAAGGTCTGCACCAGGATCATCTCGCCGACCTCCGGGGCCAGCGAGACGATCGGCGCGTTGACGAATCCGGCGAAGCCGGCCGCCATGGCGCCGATGCCGAACACCGTCATGAAGACGCGGTCGACGTTGATGCCGAGCGAGTCGACCATCACCGAATCCTCGATGCCCGCGCGCACGATCATGCCCAGGCGCGTGCGGTAGAGCACCAGGAAGAGCGCGAACAGCGCCACCGCGACGATGCCGACGACGGCGAGTCGGTAGGTCGGGTAGAACATGAAGGCCATGTTGGTGATGCCCTGCAGGAGCGCGGGCGCCTGCACGGTCTTTGTCTCGCTGGAGAAATGCCAGCGCACGATCTCCACGAACACGATCGCCAGGCCGAAGGTGACGAGGAGCTGGTCCTCGTGCGGGCGATGGTAGAAGTGGCGGATGATGACGCGCTCCAGCACGATGCCGAGGACGCCTACGGCGAGCGTGGCGGCCGCGGCGGCGGCGAGGAAGGAGCCCGTCGCCTGGTACGCTACGTAGCCGGCGTAGCCGCCCAGCATGAACATCGCGCCGTGCGCGAGGTTCAGCACGCCGAGCGTGCCGTAGATGATGGTGAGACCCGATGCTATGAGCGCGAGCAGCGCTCCCAGCGCGAGGCCGTTGAACAGTTGGGAGACGAAGTTACCCCAGGTGATCATGAAGCGCGGGCGTGAAACCGCCGCGGCCGGCCTGCGCTGGCCGCGGCGATTTCTTCGCCCCTCGGCCTAGGTATAGTCGCCGAGCCGGCAGCCGAACGCGTCGGGCTTCTGCATGAGCGGCGCGCCGGGGACGACCTCGGTCACCTCCCAGAAGTCCTCCTTGTTGCGCATCTGCTTCGGCGCCTTGCCGCGCACGATGATCACGGGCCGCACCAGCTGGTGGTCTTCCTTGCGGAAGTACACCTCGCCGACGAAGGACTGGAGCTTGCGGCCTTCCTCGTAGGATTTGATGACGTCCGGCGGATAGAAGCTGCCGGCGTGCTCCACCGCGTCGGCCCACATGGCGAACGACATGTAGGCGTTCTCCGCGCCCCATTCCGGGTAGTAGCCGAACTTCTTGCGGAAGTCGTCGACGAACATCTTGGCGAGCGGGAACTTGTCCTCCAGCGTCCACCAGAAATCGGTCGCCGCGTAGACACCCTCGGTGAGCTCGGCGCCCACGTTCTTGGCGAGAAACGGGATCTGGTAGGGGATGACGAGCTTCATCTTGGGCAGGAGGCCGAACTGCTTCGCCTGCTGCGTCGACAGCACCGCGTCGCGTCCCCAGTTAACGTTCAGCAGCACCTCGGCGCCGGAGTTGGCGATGTTGGTTAGGTACGAGCTGTAGTCCGTGGCGCCGAGCGGCGAGACCTGGTTCGTGACCATCGTCCAGCCGCCGTTCTGGGTGAGATAGTCGTTCACGGACTTCGTCACCGTGTGGCCGTAGGTGTAGTCCGGCGTCATGAACGCCGACTTGCGGTTCTTGCCGTAGGCCTTGAGCAGCACCGGGCCGATGGCGTTGGCCGCGGTCTCGCCGTAGAAGTTCTGGCGGAAGCCGTAGCGCACGCAATCCTTGCCGGTGGTGTCGTTCGAGCCCGAGATGCCGGTCACGTAGAGCACCTTCTCGCGCTGCGCAAGCTTGTTCATCGCCACCGCGACCGCGCTCGAGGTCGAGCCGGTCATGAGGATGACCTTGTTCTCGGTGATGAAGCGCTGCTCGGCCTGCACCGCGTCGTTCGGCTTGGCGGCCGAATCGGCGACGACGATCTGCATTTGCTTGCCGAGCACGCCCTTCTTCGTCTTGGGCGAAATCCTCTTGATCAGAGGGTTGCCCGAGTTGATGTGCTCGACCGCGAGCTGCCAGCCCTTCAGCTCGTCCTCGCCCTGCTCCGCGTACGTGCCGGTGCGGGGCACGGCGACCCCGATGTACGCGGTCTTGCCCTGAATGGCCGCCGGCCAGTCGCCGATCGGCGAATGTTCGGCCGCGAAGGCTCGAGTCGCGAGCCCCGCCGGCAGCGCCAGGCCGCCGGCGACGCCGAGGCCCGCGCGGATGAAGTCGCGGCGGCCCGGATGGTGGAGATCTGACTTGCGATCTTGCATGACGCCCTCCTCGTGTGGTTTGTCGGTAGGATATATCGTGAAGCGATGTTTCAGATATATCGTATGGCGATATTAACCGCAATCGGTGGCGGCGTGGTAAAAAGGGCCGTGCGGGAAGCGCCGTGCACCTGAAGAGGGCCGAGAAGCGGTTCAAGCTGTCGACGCGCGACTACGCGCAGCTCGCGGCGTTCCGCCATGCGCTACGCGGCTTCCTTCGTTTCAGCGAGGCGGCGGCCGCCGATGCGGGGCTCACCGGCCAGCACTATCAGGCGATGCTCATCCTGCGAGCGTGCCTGGAAGACCGGCGCGTGACGATCAATGACCTCGCTCAGCAGCTTCTCATCAGGCACAATAGCGCCGTAGAGCTGGTCGACCGCCTCGCCGGCGAGAACCTCGTCGCGCGCGAGATCTCGAGCGCCGACCGGCGCAAGGTCGAGCTGCGCCTCACCGGCCACGGTCGCGAGGTGCTGGCAAAGCTGGCCGCGATGCACCGACGCGAGCTCGAACGCATCGGCCCTCTGCTCAAGCGCTTCTTCGCGCAGGTTTCCGGACCCGGGAAGCCGGAAACCCGGGAAATCAGGCAGCGGCCCGCGCGCCGTCGGGCAGGAGCGGCACTCCGGTAAGGCGCTGCAGCTCGTCGAACCCGAGTCCCGGAACGACTCGGCCTGCGACCAGCCCGTGCGGGGTAACCTCGACCACCGCAAGGTCTGTATAGATGCGCTTGACCACGCCGATGCCGGTGAGGGGGTAAGTGCATCTCGGGACGATCTTGGACTCCCCGCTCTTCGTGAGATGCTCCATCATCACCCAGACGTTCTTCGCGCCGACGGCGAGGTCCATCGCGCCGCCCACTGCGGGAATCGCGTCCTTCTCACCCGTGTGCCAGTTGGCGAGGTCGCCTGCCGCCGAGACCTGGAAGGCGCCCAGCACGGCGATGTCGATATGTCCGCCGCGCATCATCGCGAACGAGTCCGTGTGATGGAAGTAGGCTCCGCCCGTGAGCAGGGTCACGGGCTCCTTGCCGGCGTTGATCACGTCCCAGTCCTCCGTGCCTTTGGCGGGAGCCGGCCCCATGCCGAGGATTCCGTTCTCGCTATGCAGGATGATCTCCCGATCTCGGGGCAAGTAGTTTCCGACCAGCGTCGGCATGCCGATGCCCAGATTCACGTACGCGCCCTCGGGAATGTCCTGGGCGATGCGCTGCGCGATCTGTTCGCGGGTGAGCTTCACGTAGTTCATGCGGCTGCTCTTTGTCTGCGAGTCACCTTGACCACGCGCGTGACGAAGATCCCCGGCGTAACGATGCACTCCGGATCGAGCGCGCCGAGCGGGACGACTTCGTACACCTGCGCGATCGTGCATTTCGCGGCGCTCGCCATCGTCGGACCGAAATTGCGCGCGCTCTTGCGGTAAACGAGATTCCCCCAGCGGTCCCCGCGTTCAGCCGTGATAAGCGCCAAGTCGCCGCGGATCGGATATTCCAGGACATGGCCCCTTCCGCCGATCAGGCGCGTCTCCTTGCCCTTGGCGAGATCCGTGCCGTAGCCGGTCGGCGTGAAGAACGCGCCGATGCCGGCGCCCGCGGCGCGCATGCGCTCCGAGAGCGTCCCCTGCGGAACGAGCTCCAGCTCGACCTTCCCCGCGCGGTAAAGCGCCTGGAAATGATGCGAATCGACCTGGCGCGGATACGAGCACACGACCTTGCGCACGCGCCCCGCCTTGAGGAGCGCCGCGATGCCGACCTCGCCGTTCCCCGCATTGTTGTTGACGATGGTGAGGTCCTTCGCGCCCTGCTCGATCAGCGCGTCGATCAGCTGCTCGGGAACGCCCGAGCCGCCGAAACCGCCGACGAGGATAGTGGATCCATCGCGCACGTCGGCGAGCGCAGCTGCTAGGGAGGGAACAAGCTTGTCGATCATGGTCTTCAGTTGCGCGATCGCCCCTCCGGTAAAGCCCTGCTATCCTGATCCTCCTCCGGTCACGGCCGATCTGCACCGCGCGCAGCTGAGAGAATATCGCTGCTCTGGCCGCGCAGCAAATAGGGCAGGCCGGCGGGCTCTTTGCTTTGTGCAGCGGCCACGCCAGATTGTCGTGCGCAGCTCCCTGGGAAGAAAGGCAAGCATGTTGCGGGTCAAGAACGCGGGCACGCAGCCCTTCAAGACGATGCAGGTGTTCAACAACTGGGACGTTGTGGCCAAGGCCTGGTACATCGCCATTCCCTCGGGTCGACTCAGGGTTGGCAAGGCTCGCTCAATGGACCTGTGCGGTCAGTGGGTGGTGCTGTTTCGGGGCATGGACGGCCGGGTGCGCGCGCTCGACGGTTTTTGTCCCCACATGGGGACTGACCTCGGCATCGGGCGGGTCGTGGGCGACGAGATTCGCTGCTTTTTCCATCACTGGCGTTTCGACGGCGAAGGCCGGTGCATCCATGTTCCGTGTCAGCCGGAAATTCCGTTCGCGGCGAGGCTGCAATCGTATGCGGTGGAAGAGAAGTACGGCTTCATCTGGGTGTACCCCGACCGACTCGCCCCGACCAGCGTTGTGGTGCACTCGGAACTCGAAGGGGAGGATCTCGTGTGGGTGCATGGCAGACCGTACGAGCGAAGCTGCCATCATCACGTGACGATGATTAATGGGATCGATCCCCAGCATCTGCGTACCGTGCACGGCATCGAGATCAGCATGGAGATGGATCTGCGCGAGAATGAGCACGAGGGCCTGTTCGACATCACATTGACGGGCGAGTTGCCCGCAAGCCGTTCCGTCGAGCGCCTCGCCCGCTGGCTCCTGGGCGCGCGCTACAGCTACAAGATGCGGTACGCGAGCGCTTCGATCGGATGCCTAACGATTCTCAAAGGCGTGAGCTGGTTCGGGTCCGGACGCTCCTTGCCCGAACTCTACATGATCTTCGCTTACCGTCCCCTCGCACCAGGCAGGACGCTCGTGCAGCCGATCTACCTCGCACGACGCCGACCAGGCGTCCTCGGTTGGCTAACCAGCCTTCTGCTCATCTGGCTCACCCAGCGAGCCTTGATCGCGCTGCGTGGGGAGGATGGCATGGTCTACGAGAACATGCGTTTCCAGCCCGGCGCACTGATTCCCATCGACGCGCCGGTGGCGAAGTTCATCGCTCACGTAAACCGACTCGAAATTTCCATGTGGTCGCGGAACCGAGGAGCGACACAGACGGGGCAGCGCCCGTCCGGTGTCGAGAGCGCCCAGCAGGGGAAGTCGGTCTAGCCAGGCAAATCGTGGACAAGTACGGCCTTCTCCGCTCGCTGATTTTGCTCAGCCTATTTCTCGTCCCGGCGCGGACGCAGGCACGCAGGCTGTATACGGGGCTCTCCGACAGCAATTCCTTGTGCCATGAAAAGTACTACATGAATCTCGGCTATTGGGCGAAGGCGCCAAAACGCCTTGACGAAGCCGGCGACGACATGGCGCGGCTCGTGGCGGATGCCGCCGGGCTCGGCCCTGGCATGGATGTCCTGGATGTTGGTTTCGGCTTCGCCGACCAGGACATTCTCTGGATGAAGGAGTATCGCCCGTCGAGTATCCATGGCTTGAATTGCTCCGACGTCCAGGTTGCGCGCGCCCGGGAGCGGGTCACCGCACTGGGGTTGCAGGCGCACATATTCCTGCATGAGGGAGAAGCGACGGTCTTGCCTTATCCCGATCGGTGCTTCGATGCGGTTCTGGCCGTGGAAGCTGCGTTTCACTTCTGCACCCGCGGAGCCTTTCTCGCCGAAGCCTACCGCGTCCTGCGGCCAGGAGGACGGCTGGTGATGACGGACCTGTGCTCCGCCACCGGACCCATAGAATGGCCGGCGCGCATCCAGGGCTGGGTGGGTCGCTCGTTCTGGCAAATCCCCGCGGAGAACATGTGCGACAGCCACGAATATTCCCGCGAGCTGCGGGCTGCGGGTTTCGACGACGGGCGAGTGGCTTCGATATGGCAGGACGTCTATCCGAAGTTCATCGAGTTCGCGCGTCTAAGGTTGCGCGACGCGGATCTTCGCCGACGCATGAATCCCGTCTTTCGCTCTTTTCTGTCGATCAGCGTCAACGCTAGAACGCGCATCCGCCCGAGCTTGATGGACTACGTATTGGTACAGGCGCGGAAAAGCTCAGGCGCTCTGGATCTTGCGAATGCGCACGGCATCTGACAGTACCAGCTGGCAGGCGAGGCGCGCCCGCGGGTTTCCCGGCGCGTAGAGGTCGAGCGCTTCAATTTCCGCTGCGTCCGGTGGCTCCAGCGGCTTCCCGCCGAGCGGCTCGACTTCGACTAGGCAAGTCCCGCAAAGGCCGCTACGACAGCCGAACAGCACCGGAGAATTCTCCACAGTGAGATGCAGCGGCAAGCGGGCGAGATCGGGCAATTCAACTGGCGCGAACCCGCTCGCGGGGAATTCAACGCGGTGAGTCCTCACGTTGGCCGAAAGCTCGCTAAGGCGCGCCTATTGCGAGTGAGGTAGTGTTCCGCAGAGTTGCCACGCATTGTGCGCATTTCTCGGTTCCTGCCGTCCAGCCAGCTTACCGGCTCGACAAACGCGCAATACGACTGCGCTGCCGTACTGTGGGTCCTGGCCGCGGCCGCAAGACCCTCGGACTCGCGGGCGAAGCAGGCTTCCATCATTGCGAGCGCCTGACCGTGGTCCATACCGAACACCTTCGACCGGAACAGCTTGTATACGGCGGGGAAGGTCGCTGGCTCGTACCAGAATATCCCGTTCACGACGACAGAGAAGTTGTAGTGGTCGCGCTGACATCCCGCAACACCGCGGTTCACGATCCAGCGCTCGAACGGCGTGGGCGGGTCGAGCGAGCGTGGTATTTCCAGCCCGATCAGCCGCGAAGTATTGAAATGGAACGACTCGTCCATGAAGTGCCAGTAGCTGATGGCCGAGGGCAGCGGCGCATTGTCCTGGTCCGGGTGCTGCGTGTAATAGTCGGATAGCTGGTGTTGAGTCAGCTTGCCGTTCAAGGTGCGTAAGCCGCGCACCAGAAGATACTGGCTGCCCAGGAAAGCATTGCTCGAAGACAGAAGCGTGAATGCCTGAATCTGAAGTCGGCGCCACAGGTCCTTCGCCGCGTTCGTGTCGGCAAAGACCATGGTGTGATCGTACAGGCTGCGCATCGGGTAGGTGAACAGTCGCTCGCCGAAAAGCGCGTGCTCCACTTCCTCGCCGACTTTCTTGAACGCGCCGATGTGAGCGCGCTCCTGCCTGGTTTCCAGGTCAAGGTTGTCGCATACCAGCCGGAAATCCTCGAGGGAATAAAGGCCCGCGGCGGCCACCTGGTTGAGGAAGATCGTTGCGATCTCGGCAGACACGATCTGCGCGTAATACGCGACCCAGTACAGTTGGTTAAGCAGAATTCGCTGGGCCTTGCTCGCCTGTTCCCAAACGGGCGTGCCCCATAGAAGCGAATAGCTCTCGGGATTCCAGTATTCACGGCGGCAGTCTTCGTACCGGAAACGCCGCGCGGCGTCATCGATCAACCGGGTGTGGTCCCGCTCCAGATTGCGGCGCAGATTGAGTTCGAGCTTCTTGACCGTCGAGCTATCGTCGAGGAACGATTTCGTCTGTCTTTGCGCTAGACCGGCGTGCATGACGGGCAGGTTACCACGGGAAAAGAAACTGCCGCCACGGGCCGGGTGCACCGTGCGTTCCGTAGACGGCCGGGTAGCCACGCGGCTCCCGCAAGGTGCCGAACAACCTGTCCCACAGGACAAGATTGGCGCCGAAATTTGCCGTCTGACCCTGGGGACTGTGATGCGCATGGTGATGCGCCGGCGTGATCAGGACGCGCCCCAGGAACGCCGGCGAGAGAGTTGCCGGCAACATGGAGTGGCGCCACAGATCGAGGCTCGCGGTCAGCGCCGCGCCCGCGAAAAATCCTTCGGGACGGTCGCACAGGAAGCCGAGCAGCGGATTCAGCAGCATGTAGACGAACAGGAAATTGACCACCAGCGAATTGCGCGACGTGGCCCATACGTCCAGCGCGGGCGAGGCATGGTGGCACTGGTGCAGCGCCCAGAGCGCGCTCACGCGGTGGAACAGTCGATGCTCCCAGTAATACAGGAAGTCGATGACGACAAGATTGACCGCGAATGCACCAAGCCAGCCGATGCGCAGGGTTCCGGCTGCCGCGGGCCAATGCACGGCAAGCACCGAAGTCGCAATCCAGTAGCCCGCCGCCGGCACGAGCAGGCCCTGGATCGCTAGCCCGGTCAGATTCAACCATTGATCTGCGCGCGCGTACGCGGGGATCTGCGGCATTGGTCGCAGCGCGCGCTCCAGGAGCAGGAGCGACACGAAGGCGATCAGCGGAAGGAACCAGCTAGCAGTCATGGAACGATCATGCTGCGACTTGTGGTTTCGTACGGTGAGAGTATTCTAGTGCTGCCGTCGATAGCGGCGCAATAAGGGGGAGAAGAACATGAAATGCAGTCGCGCGTTTTGTCTTGCATTTATCTTGCTCGCCGTTCCTGCTGTCACCCTTGCGCAGGCCTCCAAGCCCGAAGATCGGGCAGAAGATCACGCAATGCTACGCGCCTTGCTGGCAAAGGGTGCCGAAGCGCTGAATAGCCGCAATTTCGATGCCATCGCTCCGAGCCTGGACCCGAACTTCACGATCATCACGGTGGACAATCAAAAGCACGTCGGCCTCGACGCGTTCAAAAAATATTACGCGAGCCTGTTCGACGGCCCGAGTGCAATCTTCAGCAAGATCGAGGCACACGTAACGGCCGACGACCTGACTCACTTCGTCGACCCAAGTACCGGCATCACCTACGGGACTTCAGAGGAGACCTACCATTTCAAGGACGGCGACGTGCGGACGATGAGAACGCGCTGGAGCGCCGTGTCCAAGAAGGAGGGGGGCGCGTGGAAGCTGGTCACCGTGCACTTCTCTACTAACGTCCTCGACAACCCGGTGCTCGATGCGGCCAAGTCTCTTACCAAGAAGATCGCGGCTGCCGCTGCGGTTATCGGACTTGCCGTCGGCGTCTTGCTCATGTTCCTGCTGCGCCGCCGGCCGAGTACCTGAGCAGCACCGCCTCCATGCTCGACCTGGTGCTCAAGGGCGGGCTGGTTTTCGACGGAACGGGGGCCCCCCCGGTTCGCCACGATGTGGGCGTAGGGGACGGACGCATCTCGAAGATCGCGCCTGACATCGATCTTCCGGCGCGCGAGGTTCGCGATGTGACCGGTCTGTGGGTCGCACCCGGATTTGTCGATATCCACACTCACTACGACGTCGAGGTCGAGATAGCGCCTGGACTCGCCGAATCGGTTCGGCATGGCGTAACGTCCGTCGTGATGGGCAACTGCAGCCTGTCTCTTACGGTCGGCGAGCCGCAGGATCTCGCCGACATCTTCCTGCGCGTCGAGAGTCTGCCGGCGGTGCTGGTACGCAAATGGCTGGCGGGCTCGGTTTCCTGGACTTCGCCGCGCCAGTATCTGGAACACTTGCGGTCCCTGCCGCTTGGGCCAAACATCGCCCCGCTTCTTGGCCATAGCGCCTTGCGCGCAGCAGTCATGGGATTGGAGCGAAGCCTGTTCGAGCGCGCGAGCGATGATGAACTCGATCGAATGCGCAGCCTGGCGTGCGCAGCGCTCGATGCCGGTTGTTTCGGCATATCCGTCGACATCGTCCATTGGCACAAGGTGAGCGGTATCTTTGCCGGCCGCTCGGTCCCGTCGCACTACGCCGATTCCCGGGAATACCGCATGCTCGCGGAGGTATGTCGCGAGCGGGACGCAGTATTCCAGGTCACACCGAATCCCCGGAATCCTTTCTCCATCTTGCTGGTGCTCAGCATGGCCACGGGCCTGTTTCGCCCGCCGCTTCGGGCGACCGTATTGTCTGCACTCGACATGTCAGATGCTCCGCAGCTATGGCGATTGTTTCCGGCTGCGACTTTCCTCGTCAACCGCCTGCTTGGGGGCAATCTGCGCTTCCAGACCCTCACGGAACCGTTCACTATCTATGCCGATGGTCCGATTACCCCGCTCTTCGAGGAGTTCGAATCGGGCGTAGAGCTGAATAGCTGCCCCGACTCAGGCGCGCGCCGCGCACTTTGGGCAAGACCGGGCTTCAAGGAGCGGTTCCGCCGCGATTGGGAACGGCGCGAACTCCGTACGTTCCATCGCGATCCCGCACGCATGCGCATTATTGCCTCGCCCGATCCTTCACTTGCTGGGCGAACGGTGGCCGAACTCGCACGTGAGCGTGGCGTCGATGCCACCAGCATGCTGGTCGGCCTGCTCCAAGCACATGACGACAAGCTGCGCTGGGTGGCGTGCGGGGCAAACGAGCGCGCATCGGTCCGCGAGTTCCTCATGAGCCATCCTCACATCCTCCCCGGTTTTACCGACGCCGGCGCGCATTCGCGCAACCTCGCTTTCTTTGACGGCGCGCTGGCGCTGTTGCGGCAGGCGGTCCAGACGGGCTTCATGGCGCCGGAGCGGGCGATCGCGCGGGTGACCGGCGAGGCAGGACGCTGGTTCAATCTCGACGCCGGCGAGCTTCGCCCGGGCAGTCGCGCAGACCTGGTGCTGCTGCGGCCCGACGCGCTGCGGGAGCCGATCCCCGCACCGGTCGAAGTCGAGGACCGAGTGCTCGACGGTGCCCGACGCATGGTCAAGCGCAGCGTGGACAACGTCGTCCAGGGGGTATATGTCGCAGGCCGCGAAGTGGTGCGCGACGGCGAACCGCTGCCGATTCTGGGAAAGCGCGCCACCGGTTCGCTGCTTGCGCCAACCGTAAGAGCGCGCGGCTTGAGAGCCGTGCTGGAGCGCTATCGCAATCGGATTGACGACAACACCTTTGATCATCCGTTCGACGATTACTGGGAGGTATTCGTCTTCAAGCATCAGCAACCCGGCAATGTGACCTTGCACTGCCTTGCGGTGCTGCTCGTGTACGGCGCTGCGGCAGGATTGCTGCTGAACGGCAGCCTTCTATGGCTGCTGCTTGCGGTCCTATCCCAGATGGTCGGGCTCGCGGGACATCTCCTATTCGAGCGCAACTACGTCGACGTGCGGGACGTGTTTTTCACGTGGCGTGCATCGCGCTGCCTGAACCGCATGTTTTTCGCGGTGCTGCGCGGGCGTTACTGGGTCGAGGTGGGACGGGTGCGCTCACGCTTCATTGCATACCGCGGGGCGCCAGGATGATCGCGGTACCGCTCGTTCGCAGGGGCAATCAGGGGCGAGCTCTGGTGGCAGGCTATGTCGCGTTTATGGCGCTCTATTTGGGTACCGCGACTTTCCATATCGGGATTCCCGTCTCGCTGACGCCAGGGGACCTCGACGCAGCGATTCCCTTTCTCGATTGGAGCGTTTGGGTGTACCTGACGCAGTTTTTCCTGCTGCCGGCCGCGATTGTCCTCGCCCGGGACGACCTGGATCGCAGCCGGGCCTTTTACGCCATGCTCGCCGCAACCACGCTCGCCGCGACGGTCTTCGTGCTCTGGCCGACGCAGCTCCAGCGCCACGAGATTCCGGCCGTGGGCCTCACCGGATTTGCCTGGTTGGCGCTCTATTCCGCCGACACGCCGTTTAACTGCATTCCCTCCTTGCACGCCGCTCTCGCCGCAATTGCCGGCGCGGTGCTGTGGCGGCGCGGCTGGCGCTCGATAGGGCTTGCATGGCCAACGCTCATTGCCTTTTCGGCGCTCACCACGAAGCAACACGTTGTCTTGGACGTCGCCAGCGGACTGACCCTTGCCGCGTTTGCCTGGAACCTTGCCCCGAGGTTTCTTAGCTATGAATGCCCGCAGCCAATTCGTGACGCCGCTCGTGCATAGTATCGCCGCGCTCGGGGAGGTCGAGCGCCGCGAAATGTTTACGCTCTTTGCGCGCTACTACGATGGAACGAGCTATGAGCGGTTCGCATCGGATTTCGCAAACAAGGACTGGGTGCTCGTGCTGCGCGACGAGAGCGGTTCATTGCAGGGTTTTTCCACGCTCGCCGTATACGAACGCGATTTCGCCGGCGAACGCGTCCGCGTGCTGTTCTCCGGCGATACAATCGTCGACGAGCGCCATTGGGGCCAGCAGGCGCTTGCATTCGCCTGGCTTCGACTCGCCGGCGGGATCAAAGCGAAGCGGCCGAAGGCGCGCCTCTGCTGGTTCCTGATCTCCAAGGGGCATAGGACGTACCGCTACCTGTCGGCGTTCAGCCGCGAGTTCCACCCCGCGCCGGGCCGCACAACACCGCAGCGGACCCGGGACTTGATGAACTTTCTCGCGCGGGACCGCTTCGGCGAAGCCTACGACTCCGCAGCGGGCATATTGCGTTTTTCCGGATCGCCCTGCCGTTTGCGCCCGGACTACACCGTGATTCCGGAAGCGCACCGGCGCCTCCCGGAGGTCGAGTTTTTCCTGGCCCGTAATCCCGGATACGCGAGTGGCGACGAGCTGGTATGCCTGTGTGAGCTTGCAGCCGACAACCTGCAGCCGATGGCGCGCCGCGCCTTCCTCGCCGGCGCTTCCGCAGGCCTGCTGCCGTGACCTTCGAGACGGAAATTTTCAATCACCCGGATGCCGTGGTCGAGGGCTGGTACTGGCTGTGTCGCTCCCGGGAAGTGCGGCGCGGTAAGGTGCATGCACTGAGGTTGCTCGGACGCGACCTTGCCGTCTATCGCGGTGCGGATGGTGGTGTCGTGGCACTGGACGCCTATTGCGCGCACATGGGAGCACATCTCGCGGAAGGGCGCGTGGAGGGCAATGCATTGCGGTGCTTTTTCCATCACTGGCGCTACGACGCCGACGGCCGCTGTACCGACATCCCCTGTCTCGACGGCGAGCCGGGCGCGAAGATGGGTGTGCACAGTTGGGCAACCGCGGAGCGCTACGGCATGGTGTGGCTCTGGGCAGGGGAAAAACCCGCGCACGGCGTCCCGGAAGTGCCGGAGCTAGCCGGACGGCCCTGTGCGACGCTCATTGCCAACCGCTTCAAGAAACTCTGTCATCCGAACGTGATGCTGATCAATGCCATCGACGAGCAGCATTTCCACAGCGTGCATCGCCTGCCTGGCTCGATCCTGCGAATGGAAGCCACGCCGCGTAGCGTGGCCAACATCGAATTCCGGAACATGGGTCGTGTACCAACTGACAATTGGCTGGGCCGCCTGATCGCGCGTTTCTACAAGGGGCCGCTCACCTACGCCATGAGCTACTGGTACGGGAGCCTCGGCTTTGTCACGTTCGGGCCGGATTTCCTGCACTTCCACCTGATGTTCGCACTGCGTCGCAGCGAAGATGGCGGCACCGAGGGACAAACCATTGCGTTCACCAGCCACCGATCCGGCCCGCTCGGCTGGTTGATCGGCAAGCTGCTGTTGCATTTCACCTCGCTTGCGGCACGCTACTTCGCCTACGGGGACACGCGCGTGTTCCAGACCATCCGCTTTCGCTTGCGCAATCCGATCGCCGCTGATCGCGCTGTGGTCGCGTTTATCCGCCACCTCGAAAAGCAGCCGCTTGCGGAGTGGGGCGGGGAGTGGAGCGACGCGAGGCAGCGTGGCTCGGTGCGGCTGCGCGTCGCTCGCCTGGACGATGGACGCAAGCGTGGCTGAACGTTCCGTACTGGTCACGGGCTGTTCCTCAGGCATCGGCCTGGGGCTTGCACAGGCCTTCCGCGCGCGCGGATGGCGAGTGATAGCGGGAGTGCGCAACCCGGCCCGCTTGCCCCCGGAGCTGGCGGGCACGCGAGTTATTCCTCTCGATCTTGAGCAAGAGCCGCAGATCGCGGAAGCCGCCTCGGGAATCGAGCATCTGGATTGCCTCGTGAACAACGCCGGTTACGCGCTCACCGGCCCTTTCGCCACCTACGCGCCGGAGCAGATGCGGCGCCAGTTCCAGGTAAATGTGCTCGGTCCGGCGCTGCTCACGCAGCAGCTCCTGCCGGCGCTCACGCGTGCCGGAGGACGCGTTATCAACGTATCCTCCCTCGCAGGCGAGACGGGGATGCCGATGAACGCGATGTATTGCGCCTCGAAACATGCGATCGAGGGCCTGTCCGAATCGCTGCGGCACGAGCTCTCGCCCCATGGCGTGCAGGTCGCGATGGTGGAGCCCGGCGGTTTTCGCACGCGCTTTGCCCACAACATGCAATGGGGCGCGCGCTCGCCTTCGCCCGAAAGCCTCGAAGCGGAGCAGCTCACCGGCTATCGCGCCATGCGAGCGAGGCTTCTCGCTCGTCCCGGGCGTGATCCTGCCCCGGTGGTCGAGGCGATCGTGCGGCTCGCGGAAAAGAATGTCATGCCCCTGCGCACGCGCGTGGGAAGCGACATCCGGCTCCTCAGTGCGGTGCGGCGCTGGCTGCCGGAGGGGGTGGTCATCGCGCTCCTCGGCGCGGCATTTCGCCGCCGTATGGCGAATAACCCTCATGAGTAAACGCGCAGATGAGCGCGAGGAAGCTTTGCGCCGGGCCGGCGAGCGCTTTCTGCGCAGGCGCCGTATGCCGGGACATTGCAGCAGCGGTGCGCCACCATGGACCGCCGGTTTCTTCGGGCTTGAGCGCGTGCCGCGGTTTCGCGGGCTTGGGGCCAGCGCCCAGCGCGCGGTGCTCGAGCGATGCGTTGCCGATCTGCTCGCCGAATCGTGGTTCATCGAGCGCTGCGGCGTTACCTTCTGCGCGAAGATGATGCTGCTTGCCGAGAGTCTCGACGAGCAGCGCGTTTTCGCCCTGATTGGAGCGGACGAGGCGACTCATTCGGCCTGGCTCGAACCCTGGGTCGCCGATCGCGACGGCGAGGCGGATCCCTTCAACCGGTTCATTGCCGGGCTGGTCGAATCAGGCGGCCCGCAGCCGCTCGCCTTCCTGCTGCAGGTCGTCCTGGAAGGGTTCGGCATCGTGCACTACAGGGACCTCGCCATCGCCTGCCGGGACGCGTCACTCGGAGCCGCGCTCAGGCGCATGGCACAGGATGAGGCGATGCATCACGCAGCGGGCCTGGCGGCATTTCGCGCAGAGCGACTGAGCGCGCCGGACCGGCGCTTCCTGGCGGAGAGCGCGCATGGCTTCCTTGAAATGATCCGCAACGGACCACAAGCCGTTGTGGCCGCCCTCGATCACGCAGTCGGCGTGGGAGATCGGGCCGATGCCGCAGGAATCTTCGAGGAACTGGACACCGAGGTCCTAAGTGCAACGAAGCTTGCGCGTCTCCAGCATCTGATGGCGCAGCCGGGAATGACCTGGCTCATCGACGAACTGGAGCAGAAAAGGGCCTTTGTGCCCTGCACCGCTGCGGAGTGCGCGCGAGTCTACGTCGGTACGCGCTGAGCGGATATCAGGCGCGCACGCACGCGGCTTGCCAGCTCTAGGGAGGGAAGCAGCGCCCGGTCCTTGATGTTGCCTTCACTGATGCCACTTGCGGCCAGCGCGTCGTGGACCGCGCGGCGCATTTCCGGCAGGACCAACGCCTGTAGCGCGCCGAGCTGACCGAGCAGCCGCGCCTCCCGGTACCGGAATGCCCGCATCAGTGCGTCTTCCATTGCCTGCGGAAACGCCGGTCGAGCGTCGTCCGTCAGCAGCCAGTAGTGCGGCCGTCCGCCCTCGGGTAGCACGGGCAGAAGCGTACTGAATGTATCGGACGCTGCAACCTCGCACAGCGCCTGCGCAACGAATGTCTCGTCCAGCTTTTCGCCAACGAGGTCGGAGACGGAGTCCTTGCGGCCGGCGAACTGAAGCAGCGGCGCGCTGCGGTACCGGCCCTCGACTTTCACCAGATCGCCGAGCCGGTATCGCAGCAGGCCACCGCTCTGGGTCACCACCAGCGCATACTCGGCGCCTTCCTCGGCTTCGTGGAGCAGGCGCACACGCCCGTCGTCTTCCTCCAGTTCCAGGAATACCTCGTCAACGAGAGGCACACAGCCGCCCGCTTCGGCGAGCGGAATGGTAATGGGCGCCTCGGTCGCCAGCAGCCCTTTTGGTTGCAGCACGGCAGCCGGAAACAGCGACCCGAGTCGCGCAGCCGGCGCGGCAGCAGCGCCTTCTGCCCAGCAAGAGATAAGCTGCAGCGACGGCCAGACGTGATGCCACTGCAGCGGATCGCGCTCCAGCACCACGCGTCGCGCGCGCGGCAATTCGGACAGCAGACGGTCGCGGTACAGCTCGAAATGCTCGAGCAAAATGAGCAGGTAACTCGGGTTCCAGACGGAGACAATCTCGAGGTCGGCGCAGGCGGCGAGCGTGCAGGACAGGGCGTCGCGGAACTGCTCAGGATCCTGCAGATCTCTCCATGCCTTGCGAGTGACGAGAAACCGGCCGATGAGCAGACGCATGGCGCCGCCAAGATACTCGCGATCGTCGGCGAATCCGTCCTGTGTACCTAGCGGGGACGAGATGCTCATGAATGTACGGCCGGAACGCGGATGCAGCACATGCACGAGCAAGTCGCGCGCCCAGATCAGGAACAGGCTGCGGAAGGAGCGGAGCAATGCGTCGTTGTAGGGGACATGCTTGGCATGTCCGCTGCTTCCCGAGGTCGGCTCGTAGCAACGGGTCCGGCCGGGCGAAATCACTGCGCCGCCTTTTACGCGCTGCCGCTGAATCCAAGGTTCGATTTCAGCGTAGTTCACGATCGGTGTCCGTGCCCTGAACTCGTCCATACCGGCACTGCCCGAGAGGCCGATCGCGCGGCCGTAGTCGGTCGCGACGCAGGCACGCACGATGCGTGCGAGCGTGCGGCGCTGCGCGGCGGCCACGTCATCGAGAGCGCGCGCGAAAGCGGCAGCGCGCGGCGCGCTATGCCAGCGCACCAGCGGAGCCGCCATGGTGCCGAGAAATCTCATTTGCTCCCCGCACGGATGCGTCGACCGGCAAACACGTCCGTGCGGCTTCCAAGCACGACACTGTCGTCAATACGCACGCCCGGTCCGAGACGGCAGGCGAATCCGAGCAGGACGCCGCGACCGATGCGGATGCGCCGCACGTACAGCAGCACCCTCTCGCGCCGATGCATGACCACGTGCGCGTAGCAAGCCACGAGATGGCCGAAGACCGCGTCGTCACCGACCTCGAGGAGGCTGCGATCGGTGATGTCCACGCGCGGTGTCCAGTGTACACGGCGGCCGATCCGGCTTCCCCACAGGCGCAACCATGCGCTGTACGCGCCCGGCACCAGCCGCAGCGCGGCCTCGAGCGCGGGAAACGCGTTGTATACCACCTGGAATTGATGGCTGCCCCACCACGGCGAGTATTCCGACGTGTCGAGCCGCGAGCGCCCTTCGACCAACGGCCAGAGCAAGTTGTGCGTTCGGAAGCAAGCAGGCGGCAGGAGGTACAGCATGGCAAGAAGCGCGGCAACGCTCACCACACCGGGCTCGGTCACGGCGAAATACGCACACGCCCCCACGCTCGCCAGCCATGCCGTCGGGAACAGTCCAAATACCCGCGCTCGCAAAGTCATACGTGAAATTCGATTTCTCGGGTGAGCGGGGGTAGCGCGCGCGGGTCCTCGCGGCGCGCAATCGCATCGCGGATCGAATCGACGAAGCCGTGGATAGCGTCTGCGGGAGTGTCGTGAAACTCCTTGCCGTAGCGCCTGATCACCTCCATTTGCTGGCGCAGGATTTTGATGTCCTGATCTATGATGCGCTGGCCGTGGTGGCGCACGAATGGCGCGGCGAGCGCGTTGAAGATGCCGAAGCGATAAGTCAGGTCGGTATAGACCAGCGTCTCCTGGGCGGCGACGGGGACGGCTTGGGAAGTGATGATAAAGGCCTTCGCGCCAAGTTCGTAGACGACCGAAGTGACGTTGGGCGCGTAGAAACTGTCCGTGTGGCGGATCTCATTGCCTGCAGGGTTGAGGAACCATCTGTACGTGCCCAGATTGGCGCGCTCGTTGCGATAGGTGACGTGGACCTCAGCGTTGGATCTCGATACTGTCGCAGTAAGACGCTCGCCGCTGCTCGAGCGAAAAATGGCTCGATGCACGAACGCTGTGTGCGGAATATCGATGAAATTCTCCACACAGTTGGAGACGTCGCTTGCGAAACGATTCTGCAGCCTCAGGTTCTTCCAGCCGCCCTCTCCATAGTGGGGCATCGGGAACGGCGCGATGCCGGTTGGCACGTTGCGGTTGAGGCACACATAGACATAACCGTCGCGCTCGATCGTCTGGTACGGCGGCGAGCACAGGTCGCTGCTCCTTCCCATCGACGGAATCAAGACGACCCGCCCGCGGCCGTCATAGGTCCAACCGTGGTAGGGGCAGAACAACAGCCCGTCGCGAACCCGTCCGGCCGAGAGCGGGGCATTGCGGTGTAGGCACCGGTCGCGCAGCGCTACCGGCCCACCGTCCCGGTCGCGGAAGCACACCAGCGTTTGATCGAGCACACGACGCTGGAGCACCCGGTTCGCCTTCAGCTCTTTCGACTCCACGAGCACATACCAGTAGTCTTCGAAGTGCATCCGCTGATTCTACAGGCAGGCTACTGACGAGCTGTCAGTCCGTCGGGCCTGGAAATCTTCCTTGCAACCGTTGATTCTCGACATGCGCTAAGCTTTATCGGCTTCGATCCCATTCCGGGAGCGCACCCATACCAAGACCAAGGAGGAGTCCCATGAGCCGATCGTCAAGCATCCCCAAGAGACTGCCGCTCGCCCTTGCATTCTGCGGCTTCATCGTTGCCCTCTCGCCGGCAACCGCCCAGCAGAAGGAAGAGGAGCCGTTCTGGGCGATCGGCCGGCCGAAGACCAACACCGATGCGATGAAAATGTCGCCGGTGCCCGCCTTCCCGGTCCCGACGCCTGCGGACAAGCTGCCGATCGCCAAGATCAAGCTCCCACCCGGGTTCAAGGTCGAGGTGTGGGCAGCGAACATTCTCGATGCGCGCGGCATGCGCCAGGGCGACAAGGGCACGGTGTTTGTCTCCTCGCTTTTCGTCGCCGGCAAGATCTACGCGGTGACCGACAAGGGCGGCAGGCGCGAGGTGAAGACGATCGCGGAGAAACTCATGCTGCCCAACGGCATCGAGTTCCACAAGGGGTCGCTATACGTCGCCACGCCCAAGGACATCACCCGCTACGACGACATCGAGGCGAAGCTCGACAATCCTCCGAAGCCGGTGATGGTCTACGACAAGTTTCCCGGCGACGTGCCGCACGGCTGGAAGTTCATCAAGATCGGCCCGGACGGCAAGCTTTACTTCCCGGTGGGCGCGCCCTGCAACATCTGCGATCCATCCGACAGGTACGCGCAGATTTTCCGCATGAACCTGGACGGCACCGGCGTCGAGTCGGTGGTGAAGGGCATGAGGAACACGGTCGGCTTCGACTGGCATCCGAAGACCAAGGAGCTGTGGTTCGGCGACAACGGCCGCGACTGGCTCTCGGAAGACCTGCCCAACTGCGAGCTGAACCGCGTCAGCAAGGTCGGCCAGCACTTCGGCTTCCCGTACTGCCACCAGGGCAACCTCGCCGACCCGCAGTTCGGCTGGGGCAAGTCCTGCGACGACTTCGTCAAGCCTGCGCTGCTGCTCGGGCCGCATGCGGCGCCGCTCGGGATGCGCTTCTATACCGGCAAGATGTTCCCGGCGAAGTACCGGAACGCGATCTTCCTCACGCGCCACGGCCCCTGGAACCGCACCAAGAAGTACGCCGCCGACGTCGTCGCGGTATTCATCGACGGCAAGGGCAACGCGAAGATGGAGCCCTTCCTCACCGGCCTGGTGGAGAACAACCAGTACCTCGGCCGGCCCGCGGACGTGATGGTGATGAAGGACGGCTCGCTCCTCGTATCCGACGACCACAACGGCGCGATCTACCGGGTAAGCTACGGGAAGTAGCTTGAGGTCGCCGGTCTTCGCCGCGCTTCTGCTGTTCGCGACGAACGCGCTCGCGATCGGCCCGGGGCAAGCCGAGCTCTGTTTCGCTTGCCACGGCAGGGGCGGCGTCTCCACGACGTCGCTCACGCCCTCGCTCGGCGGCCAGCCCTCGTTCTTCGTCGTCGCGCAGCTGTTTCTGTTCCGCGACAACCGCCGCGGCAACGCGGCCGCCGCGATGGTCGAGGTCGCCCGGGGCATGAGCGACGACGACTTGCGCGCCTGGGGCGAGTTCGTCTCGAAGCTGCCCCCGCCCGGCCCGCCGGATTCGGCGCCCGACCCCGCTCGCGTGGCGCGCGCGCGCGCCTTGCTCGACCGGGAGCACTGCGCGGCCTGCCATAACCCGGACTTCTCCGGCCGCGATCAGATTCCGCGGCTCGCCAACCAGCGCGAGGATTATCTTGTGAAGGCGCTGCGCGACTACAAGAGCGGCGCGCGAATCGGCTACGGGAACGCGGCGATGGCCGAGGCGGTCTCGGGCCTCGCCGACTCCGAGCTTCTGGATCTCGCGCACTTCCTCGCCGTCCTGCCGGCGCGAGGAGGCCAAACGAGATCCACGCGCTGAAGCCCGGGGCGGCGCACGCCGGCAGACTCGAGGGCTGCGCACGCGCCCTGCTTGGCATGACTTCTCCTTGGGGATGGGATAAAACGCCTCGGACTCTAGTCAGCCCCCGGCGGGACGACAACGGCTTTGCGACAAGCTGACGAAATGCGGGGCAAAGGGCTCGAATTGGTGCGATAGGCGTACGGCTGCCGCGACGCCTTACCCGAAGCGGCGGGTACAATGCGACCCTCGACCCGACCAATCGTCATGCCGCCCCGTAAGAAACGCCCCGAAGACCTGCGCAGCCACCGCTGGTACGGCGCGCCCGGCCGAAAGACCTTCGACCATCGCTCGCGCAGCGCGCAGATGGGCTACGACAGGAGCGACTACGCGGGCAAGCCGGTGATCGCCATCATCAACACCTGGAGCGACATCAATCCCTGCCACAGCCACTTCCGGCAGCGCGCCGAGGAAGTGAAGCGCGGGGTGTGGCAGGCGGGCGGCTTTCCGGTCGAAATGCCGGCGATCACGCTCTCCGAGCCGTTCCAGAAGCCCTCGACCATGATGTACCGCAACCTCCTCGCGATGGAGACGGAAGAGCTGCTGCGCTCCTACCCGGCGGACGGCTGCGTGCTCATGGGCGGCTGCGACAAGACCACGCCCGCGCTCGTCATGGGCGCGATCTCCATGGGCTTGCCGGCGATCTACCTGCCGGCCGGCCCGATGCTGCGCGGCAACTGGCACGGGCAAGTGCTGGGCTCCGGAAGCGATACGCGCAAGTACTGGGCGGAGCTGCGCGCCGGAACGATCACGGAGAGCGACTGGGAGGAAATCGAGGAAGGCATCGCGCGCTCGCCCGGCCATTGCATGACCATGGGCACGGCTTCGACCATGACTTCGGCGGTGGAGGCGCTCGGCCTCGCGCTCCCCGGATCGGCCTCGATTCCCGCGGCGGATTCCCATCACGCCAAGATGGCGACCGCGACGGGAAAGCGCGCGGTCGAGCAGGTCTGGGAAGACGCGACGCCGAAAAGCCTGCTGAGCGCCTCCTCTTTCGACAACGCGGTCACCTGCGTGCTCGCCTGCGGCGGCTCGACCAATTCGGTCATCCACCTCATCGCCATGGCGCGCCGCGCCGGCGTGCCGCTCGACCTCGAGCGTTTCGAAGCGATCTCGAGGAAGACGCCGGTGATCGTCAACCTGCGCCCTTCGGGGAAATACCTGATGGAGGACTTTTACTACGCGGGCGGCCTTCCGGCGCTGCTTGCCTCGATCCGCGACCTGCTCGATCTCTCGGCGAAGACCGTGAGCGGGAAGACGCTCGGCGAGAATATCGCCGGCGCGAAGGTCTTCAACCCGGAAGTGATCCTGCCGCGGGAAAAGCCGCTCCTGCCCTCGGGCGGGCTCGCCATCCTGCGCGGCAATCTCGCGCCCGACGGCGCCGTGGTCAAGCCGGCCGCGACCGAGCCGCGGCTCCTGAAGCACAAGGGCCGCGCGGTGGTGTTCGAGGACTACAACGATCTCCAGGCGAGGATCGACGATCCGGCGCTCGATGTGGACGCCGACTCGGTGATCGTCCTGCGCGGCTGCGGCCCCGTCGGCGCGCCGGGAATGCCCGAGTGGGAAGTGCCGATCCCGAAAAAACTATTGCAGCAAGGCGTGCGCGACATGGTGCGGATCACCGACGCGCGCATGAGCGGCACCGCGTTCGGCTGCTGCGTGCTGCACGTCGCCCCGGAATCCTTCGTCGGCGGGCCTTTGGCGCTCGTGAAGGACGGCGACACTATCGAGCTCGACGTCGAACGCCGGCGCCTGCAGCTCGCGATCGACGACGCCGAGATGATGAAGCGCAAGCGCGCGTGGAAAGCGCCGGCGCGCCGGTTCGAGCGCGGCTACGGCGCGCTCTTCTCGCAGCACATCCGCCAGGCGAACGAAGGCTGCGATTTCGATTTCCTCGAAGGCACCGCGCCGACGCCGGAGCCGGAAATTCACTGAAGGCAGGGGCCCTCGTATAGTATTCCGCCGGCTCGGGCCACTTCACCGATAGACGAGCACCGGAATCTTCGACTGGGTCAGGACCTTGTTGGTGACGCTGCCGAGGATCACCCCGCCGGGACCGCCACGCCCGTGAGAGCCCATGACGATCGCGTCGCAGTGCTTCTCTCGCGCCGCGTCGACGATCGCCCTGTCGGGCGCTTCCGAGGCGATGCAGACGGAATCGAACCTGACACGCGCCGCCTTCGCGAGCTTCCGCATCCTGGCGAGATACTGTTCGCCCTGCTCGCGTGCGCGCCTGTCCAGCTCGGCGAGCGTCATGCGGCCGATCATGTAGCCTTCTACGTAGGCGCGCGCCCAGATCGGCTCGACCGAATGGAAGCCCGTGACGCGGGCACCGACGGATTTCGCCAGTTTGATCCCGGCCCGCGCGGCCTTGCCGGCGACAGCGGAGCCGTCGGTTGGAATCAAGATGTGGCGGTACATTTTCGGATCCCTTTGAAATGCTGTCGGTGCGATCATCCTGCCGACTCTTGAGACGCGCAGCTTGACCTGGATCAAGTGACTTGCGCAGACTGAAACGGGCCGGCTCGGGAACCGCGCGACGGCCGGTGTAAAATCCCCTTCCCAAGGAGGAGGAAGAACGTCCATGGCGCTTTCCGAAGCCGAACGCAAGAAATGCGTGGAGACCCTGCTCAACGCCGACAGGGAGAAGAAGCAGGCGGTGCAGCTCTCGACGACCTACCCGCACATCACCATAGAAGACGCCTACGCGATCTCCACCGCGGTCGCGCAGCACAAGATCCGGAACGGGGCAAAGCTGATCGGCCACAAGGTCGGCCTCACCTCCAAGGCCATGCAGGCCTCCTCGCAGATCAACGAGCCCGACTACGGCCACCTCCTGGACACCATGATGATCCCGGACGGCGGCAAGGTGCCGCACGCCAACTACTGCCTGCCGCGCGTCGAGGTCGAGCTCGCCTTCGTTCTCGGCAAGCCGCTGAAAGGGCCGGGAGTAAACCTGCTCGACGTGCTCCGCGCCACCGAGTACGTCGTGCCCGCCATCGAGATCGTGGACGCGCGCGTGCAGAACCCGCGCAAGATATTCGACACCGTGGCCGACAACGGCGCGGCCGCGGGCATCGTCATCGGCGGGCGACCCATCGGTCCCATGGAAACCGATCTGCGCTGGGTTGGCGGCATCATGTACCGCAACGCCGAGATCGAGGAGACCGGCCTCGCCGCGGGCGTGCTCGGCCATCCGGCCCTCGGCGTGGCATGGCTCGCCAACCGGCTGGGACAGAGCGGGGTGACGCTCGAAGCGGGGCACATCGTGCTCGCCGGCTCGTTCACGCGCGTGGTGTTCGCCAACAAGGGCGACACGCTGCACGGCGACTTCGGCCCCCTGGGCGGCGTTGCGGTGCAGTTCGTCTGAGGAACCCGCCATGACCGCCATCGGCTTTCGCATCCTTCCCATTCCCAAGCGTCCGGAGAAGAAGCTCGTCGCCGAGCTCGCCAGGATGGTGACGCCGCATCTCTCCGACAGCATGCAGCGCCTCTACGGCGGCGGGCCGCAGCTGCG
>DATBLP010000008.1:0-71078 GCA_036555245.1 Burkholderiales bacterium | reverse complement strand
GTGGTGGCGGAATGGAGAGAATGAAAGCGGCCCCCGTCCATCCGCTCGAGAACGACAAGATGGCCGCCGGAGTCGGCGATCGCCACCGAAATGGCGATTCCGGCCTGCTCCGCCTTGCCGATGGCCGTGGCCGCAATTTTTCTTGCTCCGGCGTGCGTCAGGCGCTTGCTGTCGGCGACGTACATGAACGGCCCTCCCTGCCAGGAAAATCCCCGGGGCGAGCGCGGAATTCTGCGCCAGACTGTCCCCCTTCAGCAAGACTGGCTGATTACCGGAGCGGCCCCCGCTCGGCCGTCCTTCAGCGCGCCGCGGCCCTCTGCTCGGACCTTGCCTCGACCCTCTCGAACTGCATGGCCCCCGCGCGATATTCGACGCGCACCAGGTCTTTCGCAGCGAATTTCCCCTCGAGAATCTGCTTCGCGAGCGGATTCTCGATGGTTTGCTGGATCGCGCGCTTCAAGGGGCGTGCGCCGTAGACCGGATCGAAACCGGCCTTGGCGAGCTGCGTGAGCGCGCTGTCGGCGATCTCGAGCCGGATCTCCAGCTTGCTCAGGCGCTCCTCAAGATACCTGAGCTGGATCTTGGCGATGTTCTTGATGTGCTTCTCGTCGAGCGCATGGAACACCACGATCTCGTCGATCCGGTTGACGAACTCCGGCCGGAACTGGGTCTTGACCTCGGCCATCACCGCGGTCTTGATGAGGCCCGGGTCGTCGCCCGCCATGCTCTGTATCATCTGCGAGCCGAGGTTGGAGGTCATCACCACCACGGTGTTCTTGAAATCCACGGTGCGGCCCTGACCGTCGGTCATGCGGCCGTCGTCGAGCACCTGCAAGAGCACGTTGAACACATCGGGGTGAGCCTTCTCGATTTCATCGAGCAGGATCACGCTGTAAGGCTCGCGCCGCACTGCTTCGGTAAGGTGCCCGCCCTCTTCGTAGCCGACGTATCCGGGCGGCGCGCCGATCAGCCGCGCGACCGAGTGCTTCTCCATGAATTCCGACATATCCACCCGGATGAGGTGATCTTCCGAGTCGAACAGGAAGGCGGCAAGCGCCTTGCAGAGCTCGGTCTTGCCGACGCCGGTCGGGCCGAGGAACAGGAACGACCCGTAGGGCTTGTTCGGGTCCGAGAGCCCGGCCCGCGAGCGCCGGATGGCGTCGGCGACCAGCCGCACCGCCTCGTCCTGACCGACGACGCGCTGGTGCAGCTTGTCTTCCATGGCGAGCAGCTTGTCGCGCTCGCCCTGCATCATCTTGGATACCGGAATGCCGGTCGCGCGCGACACGACCTCCGCGATTTCCTCCGCCCCCACCTGGGTGCGCAGCAGTCTCGGCTTGTCCTGCTTCGACGGCGTCTTCTCGGCCTTCTTCAATTGCGCCTCGAGCTCAGGCAGGCGGCCGTATTGCAGCTCCGACATCTTCTCCCAGTCGCCCTTGCGCTTCGCGGCGTCCATCTCGAGCTTGAGCTTCTCGAGCTCTTCCTTGACGTGTTGCGAGCCCTGCACCTGCGCCTTCTCGGCCTTCCAGACTTCCTCCAGGTCGCCGTATTCGCGCTCGAGCTTCCCGATCTCGTCCTGGAGCAGCGCCAGCCGCTTCTGCGAGGCATCGTCCTTTTCCTTCTTTACCGCTTCGCGCTCGATCTTGAGCTGGATGAGGCGCCGGTCGAGACGGTCCATCGCCTCGGGCTTGGAGTCGATCTCCATCTTGATGCGGGCGGCAGCCTCGTCGATGAGATCGATCGCCTTGTCGGGCAGGAAGCGGTCGGTGACATAGCGGTTCGAAAGCTCCGCTGCGGCGACGATGGCCGGGTCGGTGATATCGACCCCATGGTGCACTTCATATTTTTCCTGCAGGCCCCGCAGAATAGCTATGGTCGCTTCGACGGTGGGCTCGCCCACCAGCACCTTCTGGAAGCGACGCTCCAGGGCCGCGTCCTTCTCGATGTACTTGCGGTATTCGTCGAGGGTGGTCGCCCCGACGCAATGCAACTCGCCGCGCGCCAGTGCCGGTTTCAGCATATTGCCCGCGTCTATCGCGCCTTCGGCCTTGCCGGCGCCGACCATCGTATGCAGCTCGTCTATGAAGACTATGGTGCGGCCCTCGTCCTGCGCCAGCTCTTTCAGAACGGCCTTGAGACGCTCCTCGAACTCTCCGCGGTATTTCGCGCCCGCGAGGAGCGCCGCCATGTCGAGCGACAGCACCCGTTTGTCCTTGAGCGTTTCCGGTACCTCGCCGTTCACGATGCGTTGCGCCAGGCCTTCCACGATCGCGGTCTTTCCGACGCCGGGCTCGCCGATCAGCACCGGATTGTTCTTGGTACGGCGCTGGAGAATCTGGATCACGCGGCGAATTTCGTCGTCGCGCCCGATCACCGGGTCGAGCTTTCCGGACCGCGCGCGCTCGGTCAAATCCAGCGTGTATTTCTTCAGCGCTTCGCGTTGCCCTTCGGCCTCGGCACTGCTCACCGCCTCGCTGCCGCGCACCGCCTTGATTGCCTGATCGATCGCCTTCCTGACGCCGCCCGCCTCCTTGAGCAGGCGGCCCGCATCGCCCTTGTCGTCGGCGAGCGCGAGGAGAAGAAGCTCCGAGGCGATGAACTGGTCGCCGCGCTTCTGCGCTTCCTTGTCCGCAAGATTGAGCAAGCCGTTGAGCTCGCGCGAGATCTGCACCTCGCCCCCGTGTCCTTCGACCTTGGGCAGGCGCGATATCGCCGCTTTCAGGGATTCGCGCAGGCGCGGGACGTTCACCCCGGCGCGCGAGAGCAATGAAGCGCTCGTGCCATCCTCCTGCGCAAGCAGGGCCGAAAGCACGTGCACGGGCTCGATGAACTGATGGTCCTGCCCGATTGCGATGCTTTGCGCGTCGGCAAGAGCCTGCTGGAATTTGGTGGTGAGCTTATCGAAGCGCATTTGTGGGCCGCAGATCTGTATTCACGAGGTGGGGGGTGCGGGGCTGTTTTCAAGACATCGCCATGCCGCCGGGATCCCGGCTCCGATCCGGAATTGGAGCCTTTTCTTCCTCAATATTGTGCGCGGCAGCAGCAAGAGATCAATTCATGCTGTGACATATATCCCCATTAAATGAATGAGGTACTTGATATTCTCTCTCTGGGTCACATATGATGTTGCATTGCAGCATCTCATAGGAATAAAGCGATGTACGCCAGAAATAGAATCCCCATGTACGAAGGTGACGGAATCATTCGCCAAGGCCCCGCTGTGGATGCTCGCCCGGACCCGCAGGAAAAGCCGGCCGAGGCGCTGCCGCACGGTCACAGCGAATCCAAGACGCCAAAGCCCGTGCGGAATCTGCGCAGACTGCTCGCCTGGGTCAGAAGGAAGCTCCAAACGGACAGCGCGATCGAGGAGTATCTGTCGCGCGCGTCAAGCCTGGCCGATGTCGAGCGCCTTCTCCGAAAAGCCGAAAGGGAGAGGTACTTCCTACAACCCTGACCGGCGCGCCGGTCCGCAACGCCGGCCCGTGGGAGCGTTGCGCCCGCCGGCTTGGAGTCGGCCGCACAGGCCCGGACGCTGGGCGCTGATAGACTGTTGCGTTGTCCGGAAAAGGACTTGTTGACGAGGCAATGAAGTTCCAACTAGAGGAGCATCTCGGCAAGTACCCGATCATTCGCGAGATCGGCAGGGGAGCTACCAGCCGCGTGTACCTTGCGCGCGACCCGTTTGCCGAGCGCGAGGTCGCCATCAAGGTCTTTCTGTTCGAGCAGAACATCGACGCGCAGACCGAGCGCATGATGCACAAGGCGTTCCTCGCCGAGGCGGCGCTCGCCGGGAAACTCAGCCATCCGCACATCGTCGAGATCCTCGATGCGGTGATCGAGCCGGAACACAGCTATCTGGTAATGGAGTACGTCCCTGGCACTACGCTCGAGGCGTACTCCGATGTGACGAATCTGCTGGCGCTCAACAAGGTTATCGAGATCATCTTCAAGTGCATCCGGGCCCTCGAGTACGCTTTTCAGCACGGTGTCATTCACCGCGATATCAAGCCCGGCAACATCCTCATTTCCAGAACCGGCGATACCAAGGTCAGCGATTTTGGAGCCTCGTTCCAGCAGCGCCTCGGTCATGAGACGACCCAGCTCACCGGAATCGGATCTCCCGCGTACATGTCGCCGGAACAGATTCGCCTGGAGGACGTGACTCATCAGACAGACATCTATTCGCTGGGCGTGGTGATGTACCGTCTGTTGACGGGCCGCCTGCCCTATGAAGCACCCTCACAGGCGAGCCTGGTCCACGCGATCCTCAACACGCCGCCCGTGCGCCCCGCGATGCTGCGCCCGGATCTGCCTCCGCTGCTCGACCAGATCGTGATGAGGGCGATCGACAAGGATCGGAAGCAGCGCTATCGGAGCTGGCTCGAATTCGGCAAGGACCTGAGCCAGGCCTTCACGAGCCTGCGGCTCGCGGGTCAGTCGGTATCCGATTCCGAGAAATTCAACGGGCTCCGCGAGATGCCCTTCTTCGAGGACTTCGACGACGTTGCGCTTTGGGAGGTGGTGCGGATCGGCAGTTGGAAGGAGATGGGTGGAGGCACCGTCATCATTCGAGAGGCCGATCAGGGTGACAGCTTCTTCTTGCTCATCGAAGGCGAGGTCAGAGTCACTCTGCTGGGCAAGCAGCTGAACACGATCAGACCCGGAGGCTGTTTCGGCGAGATCCTGTACTTCAGCGATCGGGTCGGGCGGCGCACGACGACCATCACCGCCGCGACCGAGGTCACCGTGATCGAGATCAAGGCCGACGCACTGCGCGCGGCCACGGATACCTGCCAGGTCGGCTTCAACAAGGCTTTCATCCGGGTTCTGGTCGACCGCCTCACGCAGGCGAATCTGCGGCTTGCAGGTCGCGGCTAGCGAACAGCCCTCGGCTCGCGTTCCTCGCCCTCCCAGCGGCCCGCGGCTGCGTCGTCAGAAGCGCGCGCCTCGACCCAGTGGGAATTCTCCGGAGTCTGCTCCTTCTTCCAGAACGGAGCGCGGGTTTTCAGGTAGTCCATGATAAATTCGCAGGCAGCGAAAGCCTCGCCGCGATGGGCACCGGTGACGACCACGAGCACGATCTGCTCGGCCGGCCTCAACTCGCCTACACGGTGGATGACCAGAACGTCCATGACTTCCCAGCGTTGCTTGGCCTCGGCGACGATCTTCTCGAGTGCTTTCTCGGTCATGCCCGGATAGTGCTCCAGCGTCATGGTGGTGACGCGCTCGCCGTCGTTTACATCCCGGCAAACGCCGATGAAGCTGGCGACCGCGCCTATCTTCGGATTCCCCCGGCGCAGCGAAGCGATCTCTGCACCGGCATCGAAATCCTGAGTCTGCACGCGAACCGGCATTTCAACCCCCGGTTACAGGCGGAAAGAAAGCAACCTCGTCTCCTGATTTCACCGGGGTCGCGGGTTGCGCCATCTCCTGATTCACCGCGACGCGCACGGCCTTTCCCTGCGCGAGCGCCGACTGCCAGGCGCCGCCCCGGGCCATGAGCAAGCTCCGCAGGCCGGCAACCGTCGTCGGCGAAACGTCAAGATCCTCGCCGGATGTCCCGACTTGCTCGCGCAGGCTCGCGAAATAGAGCACTTTGACCGTCATCGGTACAGCTCCGAATAGGGCATGAACCTTACCGCGTCGCCGGCGCGGATCGCACGATTCGGCGGGTTGTCTACCAGGCCATCCGCCCAGGCGGTGGACATCAGCACCGCCGAATCCTGAGTGGGGTAAAGATCCAGACCTCCGCGTGAATTCCATTTTACGCGCAGAAACTCCCGGCGGGCATCGGGCTCGGGCCAGTCGAAATCGGCCCGCGCGTGGGTCGCGTGGGGCTCCACTTGGGCGATGCCCTGCGTCTTCAGCAGGAACGGGCGAACGAAGATAAGAAACGTGACGAAACTCGAGACCGGATTCCCCGGCAATCCGATAAAGCCGGCTCGCGCGACGCGGCCGAATGCCAGGGGGCGCCCGGGCTTCATGGAGATTCGCCACATGAGGAGCTCGCCCTCGGCCTCGACTGCGGGCTTCACGAAATCCGCCTCGCCGACCGAGACGCCTCCCGAGGTGACGATTACGTCGCACTCCGCCGCGGCGCGGCGCAGCACCGAGCGCGTCGCCTCGAGCGAATCGGGGACGATGCCGTAGTCGCGCACCTCGCAGTCGAAGGCCCTCGCGAGTCCGTTCAAGGTAAACCGGTTCGAGTTGTAGATCCGGCCCGGAGGCAAGGGATCGCCAGGCATCACCAGCTCGTCTCCGGTGAAGAACAGCCCGAGGCGAACGCGGCGGTAGACCGGGAGCGATGCAATGCCCACCGAGGCCGCCAACCCCGTGTCCTGCGGGCGAAGCCGGATTCCGGCGGGAAGAACTTCCCCGCCCGTCCGGATGTCGCTGCCGGTAAGCCGGATCCATTCGCCGCCGGAAGGAACCTTCTTCACAACGATCTCATCGCCCTCCTGCGTGCAGAACTCCTGCATGACGATCGCGTCTGCTCCGGGAGGAATCGGCGCGCCGGTGAAAATGCGCGCCGCGGTTCCAGGCGCAAGCGGCCTGCCGACCGAGCCAGCCAGGATCTTCTGCGCCACTTTGAGCCGCGAGTCCGGCCCGGGAACGTCCGCTGCGCGCACCGCATAACCGTCCATCGCGCTGTTGTCCATCGGCGGAACATTCATGGCCGAGCGCTGCGCCCGAGCGAGCACGCGAGCATTTGCCTCAAGCGTAGGGACGTTCTCGACTTCCGCAACCGGCTGCGCCCCCGCGAGCAGTCGCTCGAGTGCTTCGTCTACGGAGAGCAAGCCTTTGTTCATGCGAGCCTCAGATGGCCGAGTATGAAGGCGGCGATCCCGTCGACGTCGCCCAGATCGAGGAGCGGCAGCCGCGTTTCGATCCGCTGGTCCGACGCAACCGCGACGATCTCCGGGTCATTCGGGTGCAGCAGGGGCTCCCCAGTCGCCGCACGCCAGACTTCCAGCTTGGGCATCGGCGCATGCTTGAAACCCTCGATCAGCAGCAGATCGCAAGGCGAGAGGTGCCGTATCTGCTCTTCCATCGAGGGCTCCGGCTCACCGTGCAACTCATGCATCAGCACCCAGCGCCGCGACGAAGTCACGAGCACCTCCATGGCGCCCGCATGACGGTGGCGGTAGGAGTCCTTGCCCGGCTGATCGACGTCGAAGCTGTGGTGCGCGTGCTTGATGAGGGACACCTTCAGGCCCCGCTGCGTAAAGCGCGGGATGAGCTGCTCGATCAAGGTGGTCTTCCCGCTTCCCGACCATCCGGCAAAACCGAATATCTTCATGCTTGGCCGACCGGCAAATTGCGCCGGATAAAAATGTCATTGTATCAGGGCGTCATTCCCGGCCGAATATAGCGGATTGCCTCGTGACACCTGCTGGAACGCAGACCCGTCTCGGCCTGCCCTCGACCTCGACAGTGGAGATCTGCACTTCGATTCCGTACAGCTCGCGAAGACGCGTGGCGTCCAGACCCTCCTCCGGAGGTCCGATGTCGGTAACGCTTCCGCGGTGCACCAGCGCCACGCGGTCGGCGCACTGGAAGGCCTGATCCGGATCGTGCGTCGAAACCAGCACCCCGATGCCTTCCCCGGCGAGCTTCGCGACGGTTTCGAGCACCAGGACCTGGTTGCCGAAATCGAGACTCGCGGTAGGCTCGTCCATCACCAGGAGCGGGGTGGCCTGGGCGAGCGCCCGCGCGATGAGCGCGAGCTGCCGCTCACCGCCGGAAATTCTCGTATAGACAGCATCCGCGAGATGCGCGAGACCGACACGCTCGATCGCGGCCGCGGCGAGATCGCGGTCGCGGCGCGACGGCACGGCAAACGGCGACAGATGCGCGGTGCGCCCCATGAGCACTACGTCCTGCACCGTAAACGGAAAATAGCCGAGGTGCGCCTGCGGCACGTAGCCGACTAGCCGAGCGATTGCGGCGCGCGAGCTCGCATGGAGGTCCGTGCCTTCGATCAGTACCTGTCCCTCGATCGGCGGTATCAGCCCGAGAAGCGTACGAAACAGGGTGGTCTTGCCCCCACCGTTCGGACCGAGAATGCAGACGACTTCACCCGCAGACAGGCTCAGATTCGCGCCTCGTCCCACGAGCTGCCCGCGATAGCCGTAGCCCAGATTGCGCGCTTCGAGCTTCATTGCCAGCTTCTCCGCGCGGTAGCGAGCAGCCAGAGAAACAGCGGCGTGCCTATCACCGCAGTCAGGACGCCGAGCGGCAATTCGATGCGGCCGGCAGTTCGAGCGATGGTGTCCACGCCGAGCATGAAGGCGGCGCCGAGCAAGGCCGTCACCGGGAACAGCCTGGTGAAGTCCGGTCCGACCATGAGGCGTGCGAAATGCGGGATGAGGAGCCCGACCCAGCCGACGATGCCCGAAATCGAGACAACGGCGGCGGTCATGAGCGTGGCGGCCGCGATGACCGCTACCCTGATGCGTCCCGTCTCCACGCCCACCGAGGCCGCCTCGTCGTCACCAAGCGCGAGCACCGAGATGCGCCAGCGCAGGAGCCAGAGCACGGCGATTCCGATTGCCGCTGCCGGGAGAACAGAAAGGAAATCAGCGCGAGTCGCCGCAGCGAGGCTCCCTAGCAGCCAGTAGGTGATCGCGGGAAGCTGGTTGTAGGGGTCTGCCAGGTACTTGATCAGCGCGACGCCGGCGCCCAGCAGCGCACCGATCACCACGCCCGCGAGCACGAGCACGAGAATCGGGTCATGGCCTCGCATGCGGGAAGCGATGAAGTAGGCGGTCGCGACCGCTGTCAATCCGCCGATGAACGCCAGCCCCTGGATGAACACCACGTCCAGCGAGAAGAAGATGCCGAGCACGGCGCCGAGCGCTGCGCCCGAGGAAACCCCGAGGATGTCCGGCGAGACAAGCGGGTTGCGGAACAGGCTCTGATACGCGGCGCCGGCCCCGGCGAGCGCCGCGCCGACGACAATCGCCGCAAGGATGCGCGGCCCTCTGACGTTGAGAATGACGGTCTGAACCGTCGCGGGAACCTCGGGGGTCCCGCCGCTCATCCATGCCCACATGACCCTCGCAAAATCGCCCGGCGAGACCGGAAACCGTCCCAGCGCGAAGGCAAGCACTACGAGGCAGCCCAGCCCGAAGACGGCGAGTGCGAGCGCCACGGGTATCTTCGCTGCTCTCATGAGCCGGGCGGCTTTTCCTGCGTGAGCAAAGCGTCGAGCTGGGCATCGCTCGGCGCCTGGTGGTAGGCACGCGCGTAGAAGTCGCGCGCGATCGGACGCAGCGGCTCGGGAAAGAGCGCCGGATGCAGCAGACGGCCGAGCCAATGCAGTCCGATCAGGCGGTTGATCGAAGGCGGGAAGTCGATCCAGCCGAAGGGAAGCCCCGGCGCGAGATGCACGCGACGCTCGCGCACCGCGGGCAGAGGCTGCCATGAGGGATCGCGCCACACGCTCGCGAAGAAATTCGGATCGGTGGTGACGATGACATCCGGGCTCCAGTTGAGCACCTGCTCGATCGAAACCTGAACGAGACCGCCGCGGCCCAGCTCGGCGGCGACATTGGCCGCGCCGACTCGCTCCAGGGTCTCCATGTTGATCGAGCCCGAGAGCCCGGTCTGCAGACCATTGGGTCCGCGCCCGTAATAGACGCGCGGCCGACGCCCTTCCGGCACTCGGGCCACGCGCGCGCGGACTTCATCGAGCGTTCTTGCCGAATAGCTCGACCACGCCAGCGCCTGCTCCCCGGCACTGACGATGTCCCCGAGCAGGCGGAATGCCTCCGGGATCCGGTCGAACGCGCCGTCGATCAGGAGATAGGGAATTCCCGTCTGCTCCTGCACCCGGTCGGCGAGCGAGGCCAGCGTCGGACTGACCGTGCCGTAGTCGAAGATGAGATCGGGTTTCGCCCCGATGACGACCTCGACGTTGGCCGTGTTGCCGCGGCCGGTCAGCCGCCCGAGCGTCGGCAGGTCGGCGTAGCGCGACGGAACGAAAGGCCGCTCGGCGGGACGGAAGGGGGAGGTCCAGCCGAGCAGACGCTCGGGCGCAAGCGCGAACAGCAGAATCGAAGCCGGGGGCCCGGCGGCGTAGACGCGCTCGACGCGCGCGGGAAGCTGCACGCGGCGCCCCACCGAGTCGGTGACCGTGCGTGCCTGTGCCTGCACCAATGACGGCGCAAGCGCCGCGAGGGCACCCCCGAAGACTATCCTCCGACGCTGTGGACGGAAAGTGTGGGTCACGAGACCGCTGCCGGAACGCTCAAATTCGTATCAGTCCGCGCCTGCACAGATGATACGCGCAGATCCCGAAGAGGAATCCCGCCCCGACGTTCCAGATCGAGAGCGCGGCGGTCGCCGGCGTGCCGGACCACTTCATTCTGTCGAAACGCTGGCTCGGCGTGCGGGGCGCTTCAGGCGGGTTGGCGGGCAAGTCCACGGCTGGACCAATCTGCTGCCGGATTCGCGGCTGGCCTTGGGCCCCGATACTACGGCCGGCCGACGATCACGTCGGAGGCCTTGATTACCGCGAACGCCTCGTCGCCCGGTTTGAGAGCAAGCTCGTCGGTGGCCTCGACGGTAATCGAGGCCGTGATGATGGTGCCTCCGGAGACTTCGATCTTCACGTGCGCCGTGGTCTGGCCTCGAATGACTTGAACCACCTTCCCTGGCAGAACGTTTCGTGCGCTCAGCTTCATGATTTCTCCTTTCAAGGCAAGGCAGGCGCGGCAAAGCCGTGCCGTGCGAGGATCTCCTGCCCTCGCACCGACACGACGAAAAGCGCGAAGCGCGAAGCGGCCGCTCCGGCGCGATCGAGCACCGTGAGCCCGTAGTCCGCGCCGACCGCGAGCGCCTCGGGCAAGGCCACGACCTGAAGGGAGGATTCCTCCTTCTGCGCGAGCAGCGCGTTCGTGCAATAGGTCAGAAAGATGTCGGCCTTGCGCTCCGATACGAGCTTTCCATAGAGGCTTCGATCCTTGGGAGGGGGCGGAGAATCCGGCGCACCGGTGAGCTTCAGCGCCTTGCCGCTCAACGTCGCATACGCCCCGGGCCTGAGCCGCTCGGCCCTTTCGAACACCTGCCAGGCGTAATCTCCCGAAGGATCAAATTTGGGAGTGGAAGTCCCGAGCTTCGTGCCTGCGCCGAGCATGCGCTCGAGGAGGTTCGCGGTATTCACCGGGAACCCCGGCGCGACCAGCGCGCACAGCCGGTTTCGCGCAAACAGCACCACCGGTCCGGCGCGCCGGGATTGCGCGAGCGACTGCGGATGCTCCATGTTCGCCGAGGCGAACACATCGGCAGGCTCGCCTTTCATGATGCGCTCGCGCAAAGTGCCCGAGGCGCCGAATTCACCGTTCACGGCGATTCCGGTGTCTCGCGCAAACGCCGCGCCGATCTCGTTCATCACCGCGCGCAAGCTGCCCGCAGCGTACAGTCGCACCGAAGATTCTTGAGCCATCGCCGGAGTACCGAGAGCAATCAGCGCGCAAAGCGCGAGCGCACGGCCCACGATCATGCCCCCGGAGTGCCGGCGTTCGGAAAGAACAACTGCTCGCTGCCGATCTTGTAGCCGGCGATCGCCTTCTGCCCTTCCGGCGAGATGACCCAGTCGACGAAGGCCTGGCCGAGATCCTTCTTCACGTTCGGATGCTTGGCGGGATTGACCAGCATCACCCCGTACTGGTTGAACAGCCGCTTGTCGCCCTCCACCGCGACGGCCAGTTCTCCGCGGTTCTTGAACGAAATCCAGGTTCCCCGGTCCGCGAGGATGTAGCCGTTCATTGCCGCAGCGGTGTTGAGCGCGGGACCCATGCCCTGGCCGGTGTCCTTGTACCACGGCCCCTTCTCCTTCGCGATGTCGATGCCCGCCAGCTTCCACAGCGCCAGTTCTGCGATGTGGGTTCCGCTCCGGTCGCCGCGCGAGACGAAAGGCGCGCCTGCCGACTTGATCTTCTTCAGCGCCGCCAGGATGTCCCTGCCACCCGCGATCCTGGCGGGATCCGCCTTCGGGCCGATCAGCACGAAATCGTTGTACATGACCGGGAAGCGTTTCACGCCGTGTCCTTCGGCGAGAAACTTTTCTTCCGCCGACTTGGCGTGCACGAACACCACATCCGCGTCGCCGCGTCGGGCAAGGTCGAGTGCCTGCCCGGTCCCGAGCGCGACCACGCGCACCTGGGTCCCGGTCTTCTTCTGGAAGAGCGGAAGCAGATAGCCGAACAATCCCGACTGTTCGGTCGACGTGGTGGAAGCGACGACGATGAACTTCTCTTGCGCGCCTGCGGGAAACGCGGCAATCAATGTTGCGAGCAGCAGTAGTCTCCGGATCAAGTCCAAGGCAGTTCTCCTTTGATGAATGCAGCGGCTTGCGCCGACTGCGGTTTGGAAAAGAATTCCCCGACCGGCGCGCGCTCGACGAGCCGCCCCTGATCGATGAAAAGGATCTCGTCGCCGAGGCGCCGCGCCTGGCCGAGGTTGTGCGTCGCCATGACGATCTTGGTGCCGGCCGCGTCGAAGGCCCGGATGACGGTTTCGATCTCGCGCGTCGCGCTCGGATCGAGGCTGGCAGTGGGCTCGTCGAGGAACAGCACTTCCGGATGCAAAGCCCAGGCGCGCGCGAGCGCCAGCCGCTGCTGCTCGCCGCCGGAGAGCACGCGGGCGGGCCGCCGGGCGAGATGCGCAAGTCCCACGCCTTCGAGCGACTCGCGTACCAGGGCCTCGCGCTGCCTCTTCCGGATTCCGGCGATCTTCAACGCGTAGGCGATATTGGCCTCGGCCGATCGGCGCAGCATCACCGGACGCTGGAACACCATCGCCTGTTTTCTTGGCGCCCCGGGGTGCTCGGGTGCGCTCCACTCGACCCGGCCCGAGGAAGGATCGAGCAAACCGTGCATGAGACGCATCAGCACGCTCTTTCCGGCGCCGTTCGGGCCCAGGATGATCGTGCTCGGGCCTGCCTCGATCTCGAGCGATGCCCGGTCGATGATCGTCCGGCCGCCTGCCGCGAACGACACTTCGTGAAGACGCAGCGGAAGGATTGCTCCATTTCTCATCCGTAGCGCCTTTGGGCCAGCTCCTTGGTCAGGTAGGCTGCGGCGTTCACGGCAATGACGATGGCGATCAGGATCATCCCCAGACCGAGCGCGAGCGGCAGGTCGCCTTTGCTCGTTTCGAGCGCGATCGTGGTCGTCATGACGCGCGTCACTCCGTCGATGTTTCCGCCGACGATGATCACCGCGCCGACTTCGGCGGCGGCGCGCCCGAAGCCGGCGAGGACGGTAGTGAGCAGCGAGAAGCGCGTATCCCACAGGAGCGTCAGCGCGGCGTTTGCGCGGCTCGCGCCGAGCGAGCGCAATTGTTCCTGGAACTCGCGCCAGGCGTCCTCGATGGCCTGCCGGGAGAGAGCGGCGATGATCGGAAAAATGAGGACCGTCTGGGCGACGACCATCGCAGCCGGAGTAAACAGAATCCCCAGCGGGCCGAGCGGACCGGAGCGCGAGAGCAGGAGGTAGATGAGCAGGCCCACCACGACCGGGGGCAGGCCCATCAGCGCGTTCAGAAACACGATCAGCGTCTTGCGTCCCGGGAATCGGCCGACGGCGATGCCGGCGCCGAGCGGGAAACCCAACAGCGCGGCGAAGAACACGGCAGAAAGGCTGACGCGCAGGCTGAGCAGAACTATTTCGACCAACTTGGCGTCGAGCCCGACCACGAGCTGGGCCGCAGTAACCAGAGCGTCGGACACGATGGCCTAGCCCTTAGGCCCTCTGTCACCCGCAGAATTCAAGATCACCGAGTGAAATGGTGTGAAGGTAGCTGTTATCACTCCCGAATAGTATGGGGAGCCCTCGTTTGTTTGAAATATGCTCTATCTTTCCTATTTGGTTGCGATGGCAGGGTTTCGTTGTTTTTCCATATTCGCACAGATATGCATCCTGAAAGGATATGCAACGCTTACTCTAGGAATTTGCTATATTTTAAAGCAGTGTACGTTTGTGTCTTGCATTGCATATGATCCGAATCAAGATCGACACAAGCTGGCGTATCGGGACCTCGGAAACGGAACTGATGGGTCCGCTCCTGTTTCGCCTGCTGGAAGCCGTGCAGGCGTCCGGCTCGCTCGCCAAGTCAGCGCGGGCACTGGATTTTTCGTACCGGCACATCTGGGGAATGCTCGGCAAATGGGAAAAGGCCGTGGGCAGACCCCTGGTGCGGCTCGAGCGCGGCCGCGGAGCGAAGCTGACCGAGTTCGGCGAAAAGCTGCTGTGGGCAGAGCAAATGGCCCGGTCGCGCCTGGAAAGCCAGATTGAAACCGTGCAGCGCGAACTAGAAAACGAGTTGTCGGCCGAGCTGTCGCGCGGAACCACGAATCTGGTCATGCACGCCAGCCATGACCTCGCGCTCCCGCACCTGCGCGACTTGTTGCAGAAGGATCATGGCGTTCAGCTTCAGCTTCAATTCCACGGCAGCCTGGAGAGCCTCGACGCATTGGCTGAAGGACGCTGCGATCTGGCGGGCTTCCATCTCCCTGAAGGAGGGCTCGACCCTAGCTTGTTTTTCCATCGCCGCGCGTTCAAGCCGCGCGACCATGCGCTCATACGGTGCGCCTCCCGCACGCAAGGGCTTATGGTCGCAAACGGCAATCCCAAGGAGATTCGCGGCCTGCCGGACCTCACCCGGCGGGACGTGCGCATGATCAATCGGCAACCCGGTTCCGGAACGCGGTTGGAGCTGGACCAGTTGCTGCGGGAAGCAGGCATCGATTCCGCCCTCATTGCCGGTTATGACTCTTCGGAGTTCACGCATCTGGCCGTGGCGGCAACCGTCGCTTCGGGAATGTGCGACGTCGGATTCGGCCTAGAGGCAGCGGCCGCCCAGTATAAGATCGGCTTCATCCCCTTGCTCAGGGAGCGCTATTACCTGGCCTGCCGCAACGAAGTCGTGAATGGCAAGCCCGCGCGCCTGCTGCTTGCCGTGCTTCGCAGCCCCGAATTCGCCTCGCTGGTAGGAAATCTGGCAGGCTACGACTGGACCGGCGTCGGCGATCTCTTGAGCGCAGAAGTCGTATTCAACGCTCGTCCGGGCGGAGGCCGTGGACTCCTTCGACCCGAAGCAAAACCTGCTCGCGCCCGCTAGTCGTCCGAACCGGACACGCTGGATCAGTACGTCAGCGTCCGCCAGCTCTCGTCGAGGCACCGCCCGATGAATGCCGCTGCTCCGCCAACTCCAGCAACCTCCGGGATCATGTTTTCCGCCGACAAGCCGTACTCGGACATCGCCATGCTGCAGGCAAAGAACTTGGCTCCGTGACGCAGGGCTTCCTGCATAAACGAATAGACGGATTGTCGCTGCGTTGGACCCGGATAGATGTGGTCGGCGACGCCGCGGGCGAGCAGCAAGACCGACTGGCTCGTGAAGTAGATTTCGACATCGACATCCATGGCCGCGGCCGCTGCCGCGTGGACAAACGGAGTGGCGCAGAGGTGTGGCCGCTCCGGGTTGGTAGCCCAGAGCAAGACGGCAAGCCGCTTGACCATCACTCCTCTCGTCCCTCGAAATTCTCCAGCCGCATCGCCTCCTCGAACGCCGGCGCGATGGCCGACCCCGACACCAGGCTTCTCTTCGCACCCCCCCAATTGTCCACCTTGAGCTTCACGAGCCAGCCGTCTTCGTAGGGGTCCGCGTTGATGATGGAGGGGTCCGCCACCGCCGCTTGATTGAACGCCACGATCTCTCCTGCGATCGGCGTGCGCACCGATACGATGGTCTTGGCGAGCTCGAGCAGGCCGACAGCCCGGTCGGCTTCCACCAAGGTTCCGATCGGCTTGGGGATGAACGCGAGAAACTCGCTCGCGAGCGCCACTCCAAAAGACGTGGCGCCGAGCAGAACGACGTTGGAGTCCTCGCTTTTCAGCCAAACGTTTTTCCGGGCATCGTAGCAGCGGTCATCGGGGAACATACAGCCCCGCACTGCGATCATGTCGGCCTTGCCATGCCGCTCAGGCACCCAGCTCCCTCGCCGTCATCGTGTACTTGAAATTGTCCGGATCGAGGCTGTCCACCCGGCCCGCAGCAGTTTCCCCCTGCGGATACATGAAGAAAGTGATCTTTCCGTTCTTCGCATGCGGGAGCACGATGTCGTTCGCGGTGTTGAAGGCGAGCCAGTTCATCTCCCACGCACCGAAGAGTTTAGGCCGCACTGCCTGCACCAACGGATCGGAGAGCGTCGTCGGCTGTGGTTTCTCTTCCAGGACGACCTTCCTCACGTCGGCCGGATCGACTGGCACCCAGCCATACCCGGTGAGGAAGACCTCGGCACGGCAATGCTGCGCACGCGTGATGTTCGCCGTGCCGGCACCCAGGCTCCTGTAGCCGAACTGGGACTTCGCCACGCGCACGCCGTACACGTCGCGAGCCGGCAGACCGGCCGCCCGCGCCAAGCCCACATAGAGAGCGTTGATGTCCGCGCATTTGCCCCCGAGGTTGCCGGTCTCGAGCATCGTCTTGATGTCCCCCACCCCGCAGCCGCGGGTCTTCGGATCGCGGAAGGTGTTGTCGACGATCCATTCGTAGACCGCCCGGGCCTTGTCGTGGTCGGATTTCGCCCCGCGCGTGACCTCCCGCGCAGTCTTCTTCACGATGCCGTCGGTCGGCATGTGCTCGGTCGACTCCAGGTAGAACGCGCGCTCCGGGGCGCTCAGCCTCATCGTGGACAGCGCGGGCGCGGACAGGTCAACAGCGTGGTCGCGCGTGGCGAAGCGGCTATGCAGCTCCACTACCGGATTCTTCTCCGCCGCTGGCCACTCCGCGTAGAAGAGGCCCGCGCCGTACTTACCATCGTGGAGGATTTGCGCACCAGCCGCGTTGCCCGTCCAGGCGTTGTCGATGGTCTTCTGATAGACGGAGTTGACCGACGGCACCGGCAGCCACACGCGGGTGGCGCCTTCCGGGAACACGATCTCGACGCGCGTGGTCACTTCGAACGTTCGCCATTTCTCTGCACGACGCGGCTCGAAGGGCAGCTGTTGCGCGAACGCGGCCCCAGGCAAGAGCGCGGCAGCCGAGAGCGCACCGGCGGTTTGAAGGAAATTTCTTCGTTGCATGTACACCTCCTCGATGTTGAACTGGTATCAAGCGCCATCCTGGCGACAATACCGAGACGCCCTTCCGAAAGGACATCTCAGCGAAATAGGTGGCGGAAGAGAGCGGGAGTCGAACCCACCAAGGAACGTCTGACGCCCCTTACCCGGGTTTGAAGCCCGGCCGCCCCACCGGAGGCGAATCCCTTCCGTTGTGATCTTCACCCCTTCGCCCGGGCGGCGAACTCCGTCTGCAGCCGCGCGGACCTCCTGGACTCGAATTTCTCGGCGCAGCGCTTCTGCAGCCACACCCACAGCCCGGTGAGCGCCAGGAATACCGGCAGCACCCCGGCAAGGCACATCGCGACCATTCCGTAGCGGCCGAACGCCGAGCCGCTGTGCAGCGGAAACAGCCAGTGCATCAGCGTTTCGCCGCGAGTGCGGTTGCGGTCGCTGCGCTCGATAAGTATCTCGCCTGTCGCCGGATGCACCCACACGATGGTGTCGCCGAGCCGGTGCACGTCGGCCGGCCCGCGCAGGTAGAACAGATAGCCCGCCGCAGGCTGCGAGGGAATGTGGATCTCGGCGACGGCCCGGCTCGGGTACGCGTCCCTGACGTTCTTCACGATCTCCCGGAACTCGGGCCACTGGTCGTAGGGGATACGCCGCCAGGGTATCGTCGGAAAGGCATCGACGCTGGAGAACACGCCGACGATCTCGCGCACGTAGTTGATGTATACGAGCGTGCTTCCAGTGACCGTCGAGACGAGGACCAGCGCGAACAGCACGCTGCCCGTCGACCGGTGAAAATCGAAAAGGACGCGCGTCCCGCCCGCGCGCAGCTTGACCGATACCACCTGCCTCCACCCGGATCGGGACCGCGGCCAAGCGACCGCGAGCCCGGTCACGACCGAGGTCAGCATCAGGAGCCCTGCGACGCCGACGATGTTCGATCCGGCCGCGCCCAGCAGGACGTTGCGATGGAATTCGTAGACCGTCTTGAGCAGATGGGGCGCCGAGAACGCGAGAGACTCGGTCTCCCGGTTGCCGAGCAACTCCCCGGTGACCGGGCTGAACGTAGCCTCGATGCGCGGCGATTCGCTGCGCCTGCTGGGAGCAGCGATCAGCTGCAGCCGGTACACCTCGCCGCGGGCGGCCGGCAGGCGCAGTCGCTCGATGCGCGCGTGCGGATACTCCCGGTCGGCGCGCTCCAGGATCTCGTGCGGCCGGAGCCATGGGCCCTCGTGCCGATCGACCAGCAGCCCCGGGTTGAGCCAGGCGTCGATCGGATCCTCGTAAACCAGGATACTGCCCGTGATCCCGACCAGCGCGAACCACACCCCCAGGCCGATGCCCAGCCCGCGGTGGATCGTTCGCCAGACGGACTTCTTGCGGCCTGCGCTGCCCATGGCGTCTCATCGTCCCGTGCCCGCCTGCGGCTGCGCGGGGGCGGTTGGCGCGATCTGCAGCAGGTTGTCGCCGCGCAAGCGGTGCGCCTCCTTCACGCGGCGCGTGTAGCCGACGCGGTCGAAGAACTCCAGGATCTGGATGGCGCGCTTGCGTCCGAGACCCGTGCGGTCGCGGAAGACCGCGGCGCGCACCTCGCCGTCGGCGCGCTCGAGCTCCGCGGCCAGCGCCGCCAGCTCCGCCACTGAACGCTTCGAGTAGAACAGGTCCTTCACCACCTGGTACACCTCGCCGCGCCGCGTGAGTCTGAGGAGCAGCTGCCGCACCTGGACCTCGGTCGAGGCGGCCTTGCGGGCGAGATCGCGCACCCAAAGCGGGTCGAAACGGCCTTCCTCCACCAGGGGAAGCAGGCGCTCGGCGAGCTGCTGCTCCGCGTTGGAGAGGCTCACGCTGTGGGTCGGGAGATGGAGCCAGGGGCCGCTGCGGCTCACCTTCGCCTCCCCCACCAGCGCGTCGACAACGGCCGCGCAGGTGGCCGGGGAAAGCTGGGGCAGCCACATCCTGCGCGCGCGGCCCGCGTCCGGCCCCAGCTCGTCGGGATGCTTCGCGTGGAACGCGGCGAGACCGTCACAGATCTTCCCCTTCAGGTCCGACCACCGCGACGGCGAGAAGCCGATATCCGCTCCGGTGGTTCTGACCCGGCGCATCGTATCGCCGGGTACGGTAAGCGCATCGACTGACAAGTTGAAGCTGCGCGCGAAGCGAAGCAAGTCGACTCCGAAGGGCGCGCCCGTGAGCAAGGCCTCGAGCACAGCGAGGGGCTCGGTCGATTCGAGCGCCGCGAGCACGGCGAGCCGCTCCTTCGAGCGTCGCCTGCGCGCCGGAGCGTCCGGATCGAGGACAATGCCGCCGCCGATCGTCTGGTCGGCAGCATGGTTGCGCAACACGAAGATATCGCCGTGGCAGGTGCAATGCGGCTCTTCGAGCACCACCTGCGCCAGGGCCGATCCGCCCGGCGGCACCTCGTCCGCATCGAGCAGGGCCACGCGCCCCGTCAGGTGCGCCGCCCCGACATGCACGTGCACCGGCGCCCAGTGTCTGAGGCCGCGCGAAGCGCCGGGCAGCAGCCGTATCTTCGCGTCGATGCGCGGGCTCGGCGCGTGCAGCGCGGGCGACACGATCCACTCGCCGCGCTCGACCTCGTCCTTTGCCACGCCCGCGAGGTTCAGGGCGCAGCGGTCGCCAGCCCGCGCCTCCCGCGCCGCGCGGTTTTGCGCGTGTATGCTGCGCACGCGGACCTCCCGTCCGGAGGGAGAAACGAGGAGCTCGTCGCCGATGCGCACGCCGCCCGCGAACACGGTGCCGGTCACCACGGTCCCCGCCCCGGCCAGCGTGAAGCAGCGGTCCACCGCGAGGCGGAACAGGCCTTGCGCCGCGCGGCGCGTGAACGCGGCGGCTTGGGAGCGAAGATGATCGAGCAGCGTCCCGATACCTTCTCCGCTGACCGCGGACACCTTGAACACCGGCACGCCCGCGAGCGGCGTCCTTGCGATGAGCGCCGTCACCGCGCCGGCGACTTCCTCGGAGCGCTCCGGGCCGGCGCGGTCGATCTTGGTCAGCGCGACGGCGCCGCGGGCGATCCCGAGCAGGGTCAGGATCTCCAGGTGTTCCAGCGTCTGCGGCATCACCCCGTCGTCCGCGGCCACCACGAGGAGCGCGAAATCGATTCCGGTCGCGCCGGCGAGCATGTGGTGGATGAAGCGCTCGTGTCCGGGGACGTCGACGAAGCCGAGCACCTCGCCGCTTTCCAGCGGCAAATAGGCGTACCCCAGCTCGATCGAGATGCCGCGCGCCTTCTCCTCCTTCAGGCGGTCGGTATCGACGCCGGTCAGCGCCTTCACCAGCGTCGTCTTGCCGTGGTCGATGTGGCCAGCGGTGCCGATGATCACGCGGGGACCTTCAGCGAGGGAATCTGCGCGACGAAAGCCTGCTCGTCCTGAAGACAGCGCAGGTCGAGCCGGAAGGCGTCGTCGCGCGTGAATCCGATCACCGGGATCGGCAGCGCGCGGAACGCGGCCTCGATCTTCGCCAGGGCCCGGCCCCGCCCGACCCCCGCGAGGGGACGAATGGCGAATCCCGCGCTGGGAAGCACGTCGACGGGCAAGGCGCCGCTGCCGATCTGGCTCTTCATCGGCTCGACTGCAACGGTCGCGCGCCCGGCGAGCGCGCGTGAGAGTTCGGGTAACAGCCGATCGGCTTGTGCGGCGATGTCCCTGGCCTCGCGCGTCAGCAGGCGAAGCGTGGTCAGCCGGGCCGCCAGCCGGTCGGGGTCGTGATACAGGCGCAGGACGGCTTCCAGCGCCGCAAGCGTGATCTTGCCGACCCGCAGAGCGCGCTTGAGGGGGTTCTTCTTGATGCTCTGCACGAGATCCTTGCGGCCAACGAGGATGCCCGCTTGGGGGCCGCCGAGCAGCTTGTCTCCGCTGAAAGCAACCAGATCTACGCCGTTCGCGATCGCTTCGCCCGCCGTGGGCTCCTTGGGCAGTCCGTAGCGCGTCAGGTCGACGAGCGTCCCACTGCCCAGGTCGACGACGCAGGGAAGATTCCGTGACCGCGCGATCGCCGCGAGCTCCTTCTCCGGAACGACCGAAGTGAATCCCGAGATCGCGTAGTTGCTCCAGTGCACCTTCAGGAGCATCGCGGTGCGCGGCCCGATCGCCTCGGCGTAGTCCTTCGGATGGGTGCGGTTGGTCGTGCCGATCTCGACCAGCTTCGCGCCGGCGCGACGCATGATATCGGGCAGCCGGAACGCCCCGCCGATCTCGATCAGCTCGCCGCGCGAGACCACGACTTCCTTCCTGAGCGCGAGCGTATTGAGCAGGAGGAACACGGCGGCCGCGTTGTTGTTGACCACGGTCGCCGCCTCCGCGCCGGTCAGGCCGCAGAGCAGCGCCTCGACGATCTTGTCGCGGTCGCCTCTCCCGCCGTCTTCCACGTCGTATTCGAGGGTCGCAGGCCATCTCATCGCGGTGAGCACCGCTTCGATGGCCTCCTCGGGCAGCAAGGCGCGGCCGAGGTTGGTATGAAGAACGGTCCCCGTGAGGTTAAACACCGGGCGCAGATTCATCCGGGCGCGCGCGACCAGGCTTTGCTCGAGCCGCGCGCAGAGCACGGCTTCGCCGATTTCTCCCGCGCCGATTTCTCCGTTTGCGCGCCCGCGCAGGTTGGCGAGAAGATCGCGCACGGCCTGCGTGACCGGAGCGCGGCCGTGCGCGTCGACCAGGCGGCGCACCGCGGGAAAGCCGAGCACGCGGTCGACCGACGGCAGTTTCGACAGTTCTGCGCTCGCGCTATTCACGATAGACACGGGGCGGCGGGGCTATTCTTCCGAGTCGCCGTGGATGAGCATGAGGTTCTGGCCGCTGCGAAGCTTGCCGGTATCCGCGACCAGGAGGTCAAGTGCGATGCTCGCCAGATCGTCGGCGGTGGCTTCGACCTGGGGGTCGTGCTCCATGTACAGGATCTTCAGATAGGTGCCGCACTCGTTGCAGGTCTCGGCCTTAACCGCCTCCGTTCCCCCCTCGACCACGAGGTACTCGATCCCCTTGGTCGATTCGCAGCTGCTGCACTTGATCCGGACCATGTGCCACTCGGTCGAGCACAGCGAGCAATGCAGGAAGCGCTGGCCGTTCTCCGGCCCACCGCTGCGCGTGACGCTGGCGACGGGCCGCGATCCGCACGCCGGGCAGACGCTGGGTGCGTCGATGGGAGCGAATGCCCCGGCGCCCAACGCGGTGACCAAGTGCACCCAGTACGTCTGCAAGCCGGCTCCGATCAGCGGGGCCGTGGCGAGGTCAAGCCCAAGTGTGATCCCGGCGAGCAGCTTGCTCGCCTGTGCCTCGTAGAACTCGTCGCGCTCGGCGTCGAGCCGCTTGATCACGCTTTTCGCCGCGCCCTCGACCTGCGGCTCGAGATTGCGGAGCATCCTCCGGAGCGCGTCGCACCACAGCGGGTCTCTTCGCACGGAATGCGGATTCAGGGGCGGCATGCCGTGCTCGCGCGACTGCGCCAGCAGCTCGGCCGGAGGCAGCGCGAGGGCCGGAATCTCGGCGAGCATCCGGTCCTGCGCGCGCGCCACCTTGGCGATGAAGCCCAGGTAGTCCTGCATCGCGTGCCCCTGGGCAAGATGCTCGAGGCGCGCGGCGCGGTCGGCGAACAACGACCGGCGCTGCGGCAGCCGGATGAACGGTATCTCAGACGCCGGACGCGCCTGGATTTCGTGAGGTTCGAGGATTCTCTGGGTCATCGTGCGTCACGCGCAACGGTCCCGCCTCGTGCGAGACGGGAAGTCAGCAGGGGAGCCGGCCTAGCGGTTCATCTCCCGGTGCCAGGCGGGATGATGCTTTTTCGCCCAGGCTTCGGAAACAGTGCCGCGGAGCATCGCCCGGAGCGAACCCTTCACCCAGAATGCCGCGTAGCTGTGCACGATTATCGCGATGACCAGGACGGTGGCGGCGAGCGCGTGCAGGAGGGACGCGAGCCTCACCAGCCACACCGGAAAGTCCGGAAACATGGAGCGCCAGTAGACGATCCCGGTCAGCACAAGCGTCGCAAGGCAGACAATCAAGACCCAGAACAAGACCTTCTGCCCCGCGTTGTACTTCCCGGCCTCGGGCAACCTGTCTTCGCGATTGCCGATCACGTCACGCCACTGTTTGAGCCAATTGGAGTCTTGCGGGCTCAGCTTGTTGTGCTCCCAGAATTGCCATGCCATATAGGCAAACGCCAGCGCCATGGCGATTCCAAGGAACGGATGCAGGATGCGCGTCCACGGTCCACCGCCGAAGAAATTCACGAGCCAGAACAGCGATGGATGGAAGAACGCAAAACCCGAAAGGGCCGCGAGGATGAAGAGCAGGGCGACCGCCCAGTGCAGGCTGCGCTCCCCTTCGGTATAGCGTTGCAGGTATTTCATAGGTGTCCCCTCCGCGCTCCTACTTCACCGCTTCGTCTTCTTCGACTTCGTTCGGCCCGACCGTGACGTAGTGGAAGAAGCCCGCGAGCGCCGTGAAGCCGATGCCGAACAGCGCGAGCGGCTTGAACGCCCCCTTCCATACGCTCACCATCGGGCTCACCGTGGGATCCTTCGGCAGGCCGCTGTAGAGCTCGGGCTGGTCGCCGTGCTTGAGCACGTACATGACATGGGTGCCGCCCACGCCCGCCGGGTCGTACAGGGCCGCTTTCCGGAAGCCGCGCTCCTTCAGCTCGCCGACCCGCGTCTCGGCGTAGTGGACCATGTCTTCCTTGCTGCCGAAGGTGATCGCGCCGGTCGGGCAGGTCTTGACGCACGCGGGCTCCAGGCCCACCGAGACGCGGTCCGAGCACAGCGTGCACTTGTAGGCCTTGTGGTCCTTCTTCGAGATGCGCGGGATGTTGAACGGGCAGCCGGTGATGCAGTTACCGCAGCCGATGCAGTTTTCCTGCTTGAAGTCGACGATCCCGTTGGAGTACTGCACGATCGCTCCCGGCGACGGGCAGGCCTTCAAGCAGCCGGGTTCGGCGCAGTGCATGCAGCCGTCCTTGCGGATCAGCCACTGGAACGGGAGGCCTTCCGTCTGGCCCTCGACCTCGGCGAAGCGCATCAGCGTCCAGGTGTTAGCATCGAGGTCCGCCGGATTGTCGTAGACACCAACGTTGCTGCCGATATCGCCGCGCAGCTCGTTCCACTCCATGCACGCGACCTGGCAGGCCTTGCAGCCGATGCATTTCGACTCGTCGATGAGCTTGGCGACCTCCGCGTTGTGCCGGACGCTGGGCGAGGGCGTGGTGGTGGCGGAGCGCGCCTGGATGTCCAGAGATGATTGCATGGTCATGGCGCTCTCCTCAGGCTTTCTCGATGTTCACCAGGAACGCCTTGAACTCCGGCGTCTGGCAATTGGCGTCGCCCACGTACGGAGTCAGCGTATTCGATAGATAGCCGCTCTTGGCCAGGCCGACGAACCCCCAGTGGATCGGGATGCCCACGGTATGCACCTTCTTGCCGTCGCACTCGAGCGCATGGATGCGCTTGGTCACGACCGCGACCGCCTTGATCTCGCCGCGGTTGGAGCGCACCTTGATCATTTCGCCGTTCGAGATGCCCTTCTCCTTCGCCAGGTCAGCGCCGATCTCGACGAACTGCGCCGGCTGCACGATGGCGTTGGCCTCGGAGTTCTTGGTCCAGAAGTGGTGGTGCTCGGTGAGCCGGTAGGTGGTGGCCGCGTACGGGAACTCCTTGGCCTTGCCGAACACCTCCATGTCGCCCTTGAACACGCGCGCGGCCGGGTTGCTCACCGCTTTCGGATTCGTCGGGCACATCGGGTTGACGCCGATCGGCGTCTCGAAGGGCTCGTAGTGCTCGGTGAACGGGCCCTCGGCCATCAGACCGACCGCGAAGAGGCGCGCCACGCCCTCCGGCGTCATGATGAACGGGCCGACGTGCTCCTCCGGTTTTGCGTCGGGGCGCATGTCCGGAACGTCGAACCCTGCCCATTTGCTGCCGTCCCAGGCGATCCCCTTGCGGCTCGGATCCCAGGGCTTGCCCGAGGGATCGGCACCGGCGCGGTTGTACATGACGCGCCGGTTCGCCGGCCATGAATAGCCCCAGCCGGGGTAATAGCCCAGACCCGACGGATCGGACAGATCGCGCCGCGCCATGTTGTTTCCCGCTTGCGACCACGAACCGCAGTAGAGCCAGTTGCCGCAGGTGGTCGAGCCGTCGTCCTGCAGGAGCCCGAAGCCCGCCAGTTGTTCGCCCGCCTTGACCAAAACCTTGGTCTTGTCCTTGGGGTCGACGATGTCCGCGAGCGCCCTGCCGGAGAACTCGCGCGCCACTTCCTCGGGCGCGGGATTGGTCGGGTTCGAGTACGGCCAGTTCATCTTGAGGATCGGTTCGGGCCCCGCGCCGCCGTCCTCCTTGTAGAGGTCGCGGATGCGCACGAACAGGCTCGCCATGATCTCGGCGTCGGTCTTGCCTTCCCCGGGCGGCTCGACGGCGCGCACGTGCCACTGCATCACGCGGCCCGAATTGGTGAAGGAGCCGGTCTCCTCGGCGAAGCAGCTCGCCGGCAGGCGGAACACCTCGGTCTGGATTTTCGAGCTGTCGACGTCGTTGAAATCGCCGAAGTTCTTCCAGAATTCCCCGGTCTCGGTGTGCAGCGGATCGATGATCACGAGGTACTTCAGCTTGGAGAACGCGACGCCCATCTTTTTCTTATTGGGGATCGCCGCGAGCGGGTTGAAGCCCTGGCAGATGAAGCCGTTCATCTTCCCCTGGTACATGCGCTCGAAGATGTCGAGCACGTCGTACGCACCATCCTTCTTCGGCAGGTAGTCGTACGCGAAGTCGTTCTCCTTGGTGGCGGCGTTCCCCCACCAGGCCTTCATCAGGCTGGTGTGCCACTTGGGGAAGTTCTGCGGGTAGGCCATCTGATTCGGCCGCAGCGGCTTCGGCGTGCGCTTCTGCAAGTACACCTCACGCGTCGGGTCGGCGTCGGTCGGCGAGCCCAGGTAGCCGGGCAGCACTTCCGAGTACAGGCACATGTCGGTGATACCCTGCACGTTGGCGTGCCCGCGCAGCGCGTTCACCCCGCCGCCCGCCCGGCCCATGTTGCCGAGCAGGAGTTGAATCATCGCCATGCCGCGGATGTTCTGCGAGCCGACCGAGTGCTGCGTCCAGCCGAGCGCGTACATGATGGTCATGACGCGATCCGGCGTCGATGTCCCGCCGATCATTTCGCAGATCTTGACGAAGGATTCCTTCGGCGTGCCGCAGACCTTGGACACCTGCTCGGGCGTGTAGCGCGAGTAGTGCTTCTTCATGAGCTGGAACACGCAGTGCGGGTTCTGCAGGGTCTCGTCGACCATGGCGAACCCGTCCTTGCCCATCTGGTAGGTCCAGGTGCTGCGGTCGTAGCTGCGCTTTTCGTCGTTGTAGCCCGAGAAGAAGCCGTTGTCGAAGCCGAACTTCTCGTTCACCAGGAACGACGCGTTGGTGTAGTTCTTGACGTACTCGATGTGGATCTTGTTGTTCGAGAGCAGGTAGTTGATGACGCCAGCGAGGAAGGCCACGTCGGTTCCGACGCGCACCGGCGCGTAGAAGTCCGCGATCGAGGCGGAGCGCGTAAAGCGCGGATCGACGACGATCAGCTTCGCCTTGCGGTGCTGCATCGCCTCCGTGACCCACTTAAAGCCACAGGGGTGAGCTTCGGCGGCGTTGCCGCCCATGATGAGGACCAGGTCAGTGTTCTTGATATCGACCCAGTGGTTGGTCATCGCACCTCTGCCGAATGTCGGGCCCAGACTGGACACCGTCGGCGCGTGTCATATTCGGGCCTGGGTATCTAAGGCCACCATGCCAAGGCCGCGCGCGACCTTGACCGAGAGATATCCGGACTCGTTGCTCGCGGCGCTGCTCGCGAGAAACCCCGTGGTGTTCCAACGGTTCACAGTGACGCCCGCGGCGTTCTTGGCGACGAAGTTCTTGTCGCGGTCTTCCTTCATCCGCTTGGCGATGCGCGTATAGGCTTGGTCCCAGCTGATGCGCTTCCATTCCTTGGAGCCGGGTTCGCGAACCTCGGGATACTTCACGCGATTCGGGCTCTGGATCATGTCGAGGAGCCCCGCGCCCTTCGGGCAGAGGGTGCCCCGGTTCACCGGGTGGTCGGGATCGCCCTCGATGTGGATGATGCTCGCCTTGTTGTTCTTGGCGCTGTCGCCGAGCGTGTACATGATGACTCCGCAGCTCACCGAGCAGTACGGGCAGGTGCTGCGGGTTTCGGTGGTGCGGGCAAGCTTGAAGTTTCGGACCTGCGCGAGAACGGTCTGCGGCGAGAACCCCATCATCGCCAGGCTCGAGCCCGTCAGCCCGGCGCCGCAGACCTTGAAGAACTGTCTTCGGTTCATGTCCATCCGGCCCCTCCTCGTCAAACCGTGGCGCGCATCCAGAGCTGATTCCCGCTCGGCGAGCGTTCGATGCGCTGCCTGTGGGGTTCACCATAACAGCCTTCGGGTTCCACAAAAATATGAACTAGCTTTCCGGTGCAAATCGGTAGGGAGCGCAATATGAAGGATTCAGCCTATTGAGATAGGCACGAAGCCCAGTCAACGGAGCGGCTAAGCCGGTCCCGGCCCAGCGCGAGTGAGAGAGACCGCCTTCACCAGCGCGTATACGGTCATTCCCGCCGCGAGCTCCAGTTGACGCGCCGCGCGCAGCGTCACGCGGGAGCGCAGCGTGGTCGAGCCGACCGCGATCGACACGTCGACGATCCCGCCTCGCTCCGGACCGATCTCCGAGAGCGTTCCCGCCAGCACGTTCTGAACGCTGATATGCTGCGGCCGCTCGAGCGCGATGGAAACGTCGCGGGCGCGGATGCGCACGCGAACCGGCTCGCCGATCAGGGCGTCCACGTTGGGGACGGTCAGCGTGCCGCCGTCGAATTGGAGCGTCGCCAAATCGTCTTGCACATCCTGCTCGACCACCGTCGCCTCGATCACTGCCCCGCCCTCGAAGGCACCGGTCGACGCGCGCAAGTCCGGACGCCCCATGATCTCCTCGGCTGGGCCGACCGCAGCCACGTTCCCGGCGGAGAGCAGCACGACCGTATCGGCCAGGCGCACGACCTCCTCCACCGCGTGGCTCACATAGACGATGGGCAACTTCAGTTCGTCGCGGATCAGCTCGATGTATTGCAGGACTTCGTCCTTGCGGTGCGCGTCGAGCGAGGCGAGCGGCTCGTCGAGCAGCAGCAACCGCGGGCTCGAGAGCAGTGCCCGCCCGATCGCGACCCGCTGCTTCTCGCCACCCGACAGATTGCCCGGTCGGCGCTCAAGCAGATCACGCAGTCCCAACAGCTCGACCACGTGCCCGAACTCGGACGCAGGCATGCCGCGCGAGAAAAGCCCGGCGTAGCCCAGGTTCTGGCGCACGCTGAGATGCGGGAACAGGCGCCCTTCCTGGAACACGTAGCCGATGCGGCGCTTCGGCGTCGGCACGTCGATGCCGCGCTCGTCATCGAAGACCACCTCGCCGTTGATGTCGATGCGCCCGCGATCCGGACGCAGGATACCGGCGACGGCGTTGACAACCGAGGTCTTTCCCGCCCCGGAGCGGCCGAACAGCGCGGTAACTCCTTTTCCGGCCGAAAAGGCGGTTTTCAGCCGGAACGAGCCGAGTCTGCGCTCAATGTCTACCGTCAGAGTCATCGCCCATGATCCTGCGCGTGGCCCGACGCACCATCACTTCCGAGACGAACAGCGCTGCGAGCGAGAGCGCCACGGCCAGCAGGCTGAGACGCAACGCCGACTCGTCACCGCCCGGAACCTGCGTGTACGTGTAGATGGCGAGGGGCAGGGTGCGGGTTTCGCCCGGAATGTTGGAAACAAAGGTGATGGTCGCGCCGAACTCGCCGAGGCCGCGCGCGAAGGAGAGCAGCATGCCGGTGAGAATGCCGGGCAGCGCGAGCGGCAGGGTCACCGTGGCGAATACCGCGAGCGGCCCGGCGCCCAGCGTGCTCGCCGCGGCTTCCAGCTTGCGATCGATCGCCTCAAAGGACAGGCGGACCGCACGCACCATCAGCGGGAAACCCATCACGCCGGCAGCGAGCGCAGCACCGGTCCACTTGAACATCACCACGACGCCGAACCAGTCGTCGAGCAGCGCTCCGATCGGCCCGCGCCTGCCGAAGAGAAGCAGCAGGAAATATCCGACAACGACCGGCGGCAGCACGAGCGGCAGATGCACGGCCGCGTCGAACAAGGTCTTTCCGGGAAAGTTGGCGCGCGCCAGCAAATAGGCCACCGCCACGGCGAACGGGAGACTGACAAGCACGCTCCACAGCGAAACGCGCAGACTGAGCTGCAGAATCTCCAACTCCTCGGCGGTCAAGCTCATTCCGAGTTGTCACGCATCGAAAATACCATTAGAGGTTACCAGATGAGCGGAACGGCCTGTCCGTCAGTGAGTACCGTCGTCCATCGCGGGCTTGCCGCCTGTAAAACTCAGAAGCCGTACTTCTCAAAGAGGGCGCGCGCAGCCGGTGCGCCGAGCGAATGCAGAAAGGCGGTCGCGGCGCTCTTCCCCGTCGCCGTGATCGCGGCCGGATAGATGATCGGCGGGTGAGAGTTTTCGGGAAACTCTCCCACGACCCGGACCCGTGGCTCGACCGCGGCATCGGTCCGATACACGATTCCGAGCGGCGCCTCTCTGCGGGAGACCAGAACCAGCGCCGCTCGCACGTTCTCTGCCGCCGCCACCTTCGGCTGAACCTCCTTCCAGACCCCGAGAGCCTGCAGAGACGCCTTGCCGTACTTGCCGGCGGGCACGGCATCGGGGTTGGCCATGGCCAAGCGGCCGTCCCCGAGAATCCTGGCGAGCGGGAATCCCCGTTCGATTTTCACCGATGTTGTGCTGTCCGCCGGCGCGATCAGCACCAGGCGGTTTCTGAGCAGGTTCAGCCGCGTACCACTCCTGATGAGACGGCGCTGCTCGAGGTAATCCATCCAATCAAGGTCCGCCGAAATGAAAACGTCGGCTGGCGCACCGGCCTCGATCTGCTTCGCGAGCGCCGAACTGGCCGCATAGGACACGACAATCCTGTCACCGCTCCTGGCCTGATACACCCTCAGGTTTTCATCGAGCGCATCCTTCAGGCTTGCAGCGGCAAACACCGTGACGGTTTCAGCCACGGCCACCTTGCCGACCACGAGCGATAGGCCCAGCAAGAGGCCGCAAACAACGGTCAAGCGCATCTCGGTCTACTGACGGATCGGAAGTCGCTATATCCTGACATATATAGCGCTAGTTGGAAAGACGGTCCTCCCCTTCGGATGCCAGGTCTATTTTGCGAGTAACCCGAGGAGCGCCCGGGTCGCGGAGGAAGTATGCCGCAGGGCCTTCCGCTCGATGTCCCGATAGAGAGCGATCAGTTTTCGGCCGGTCGGCGACAGCGTCGCGCCGCCGCCGTGTTTGCCGCCCGGCGCTGCTTCAACGACGGTTTTCGAAAGGCACCGATTGAGATCGTCGACCAGGACCCAGGCTCGGCGGTACGACATCCTGAGCCGGCGCGCCGCGGCCGAGATCGATCCGGTATCCCGGATCGCCTCCAGAAGCGCGATCTTTCCTGGACCGATCGCCCTGATATTGCCCTTCAGGACACGCAGATGGAACTGCGCTCGCGCCTTTGCCATTGGACGTCAACGAGGCTCGCCAGTCGCCGATGAGGAAAGTATATTGCATCGACCGGGTAGCAGACCCGGCCGAACAGAAAAACCCAAATGAAAAGGGCGCCTTTACGCGCCCTTTTTGCCTCGACGAATCCGCGGGGGATTCGGATTCTGCGCTACTTCTTGGCGCCCGCCTTGGCCGGGGCCGGAGCGCCCTTGATACCCTTGTTCTTGCGATAGTTTGCCACCGCCTTGTCCTGAGATTTTCCGAGCAAGTCGGCTTCCTTCTTGGCGTTCGCATCGGCGGTCTTCTTCGCCTCGGCGGCCTTGGCCGGATCCGCGGGCGGCGCCGGGGGTAGTTTCGCCCAGGCGGCTCCTGCAAACGCCATCAGCACGCAGGCTGCAAGTACGATTCTCGTCTTCATGGAGCGATCTCTCCTCTCTAGTGCTGGGCCTGCGGCGAGACCGGGGCGCCGGTCGCCGTCCCTGCCTTGACCTTTCCGGACTTCACATCGTTGTACCAGAGCTCGTGGTGCTCCTTTGCCCAGGCCTCGTCCACGTAGCCGTAGCGCATCGACTCGTAGGCCCCATCCACGCCTATCGTTCCCATGTAGATGTGACCGAGCGACATCGCCATCACGGCGCAGGCCGAGATTGCGTGCACGACGTTGGCTTCGATCATGACCGCGCGCACCTGGTCGAAATTGGGAAAGTCCAGGATGAGGCCGCTCGCGCTGGCGACGAGGCTGAGAACGACCACCCCGATCCAGAACCAGACTTTCTCGCCCGCATTGAACCTGCCAGAAGGAACGTGCTTGCCGCCGAACATCCCACCGGCACTGGCAAACCACGCGAAGTCGTAGGACCGGGGCAGGTTGTCCCTGACATACATGACGATGAACACGAGCAGGCTCAGGATGAACAGCGGCCCGACGAAGTTGTGCAGATGCTTGGAGAGCTGCGTCAGCCAGGCGAAGAGCGTGTAGCCGATCACCGGAAGGAGCACGTATTTCCCGACGAACATGATGAGCCCGGTGACGCCGAGAACGGCAAAACTGATGCCCATCACCCAGTGCGCATACCGCTCAAGCGCGGTGAAGCGTTCGATCAGCCGCCCGGTCGGGCCGGAATGCACCTTCACCGGCCCCCTGCGCCAGTAGAAAACGCCGATGGTCGCCGCAACCAGCGCGATCAGCCATCCGCCGATTGGCGTGACCCAGGCGTTGCGCAGTTGCCTCCAGGTTTCGCCGTAGGTCTGCACCAGCACGCCCGTCTCCCGTCCCTTGATGGACGTGTACTCCGGTTTCCCCGAGCGAACGTCCCGCCATACGGGAGCGTTGTTGTAAGGTTGCGACTGCGCACGCTGCTGCTGCGTCTCCTGCTGCTGCGCGATTCCGCCGAGCGGCAGAAACAGCGCGAGCGCGAGCGCGATGCGCCCAAAAACCGCGACCGGTTTCATGAGCTGCTTCCCTCCTTATTGGGCCCGGGTATATTCGTTCTGGGAGAGATTCCGTGTCTTGACGGCGGTCTCCCAGCTTGTCTTGTCGCCTTTGTTCCATTTGGAACTGGTATACAGACTGGCGCCAGGATCGTTGTCCCAGGGCTGGCTGTCGGGCTTGCCCTGGTACTTGCCCTGCTTGTAGACGGTGACCTGATCCCGCTCGCCGCACGCGCCCAATGCCACGCTCGCTGCGAGCGCCACCCCGAGAAGAACCGCTTTACCGGGATTCTTCATGATTTCGCTCCGGCCGCGGCCTTCTGCTCGGGCTTGCCATACGCGGTGCCCCATCCCCAGACTTCCGAACCCTTGCCGCGCTTCAGCACGCGCTGGCGATAGATATCGGCGATGACGTCGCCGTCGCCGCCGAGCAGCGCTTTGGTCGAGCACATTTCAGCGCACGCCGGGAGCTTGCCCTGCGCGAGCCGGTTGGAGCCGTATTTCGAGAATTCCTCTTTCGACAGATCCTTCTCCGGACCGCCCGCGCAGAAGGTGCACTTGTCCATCTTGCCGCGCAGGCCGAATGCCCCCGCCTGCGGGAACTGCGGCGCGCCGAACGGGCAGGCATAGAAGCAGTAGCCACAGCCGATGCACAGGTCCTTGTCGTGCAACACTACGCCCTCGTCGGTGCGGTAGAAGCAATCCACGGGACACACCGCCATGCAGGGCGCGTCCGAGCAGTGCATGCAGGCTACCGAGATCGACCTCTCGGCGCCGATCACGCCGTCGTTTATGGTCACGACGCGCCGGCGGTTCACCCCCCAGGGAACCTCGTTTTCCTGCTTGCAGGCGGTCACGCAGCCGTTGCACTCGATGCAGCGCTCGGCGTCACACAGGAATTTCATTCTGGCCATAGTTGTCTCCTTATCCTCTTCCTGTTATGCCCGTTCGATCTGGCAGACCGTGGTCTTGGTTTCCTGCATCATGGTCACCGAGTCGTAGCCGTAGGTGGTGGCGGTGTTGACCGCCTCGCCGCGCACGATCGGCGCCGCTCCCTCAGGGTAGTAGGGCAGCATGTCCGTGCCCTGCCACCAGCCCGAGAAGTGGAACGGAATGAAGGCATGATCCGGCCCGACGCGCTCGGTAACCAGCGCCTTGACCTTGAGCCGCGCGCCGCTCGGCGTCTTTACCCAGACGAACTCGCCGTCCTTGATGTTGCGGTCGTTCGCCGCCTTGGGATTGATCTCGACAAAGTTGTCCTGCATCAGCTCGGCGAGCCAGGGGTTGGAGCGTGTTTCCTCGCCGCCGCCCTCGTACTCCACCAGACGGCCGCTGGTGAGGACGATCGGGAAGGTCTTGCCGATGTCCTTGTTCTTTTCCTGCAACGACCTGTAGAGAGTGGGCAGGCGCCAGAAGGCCTTCTTGTCGTCGTGCGTCGGGTACTTGGCGACGAGGTCTGCGCGGGGCGAGTAAATCGGCTCGCGGTGCTGAGGAATGCCGTCCGGGAAGTTCCACACGACCGCGCGCGCCTTGGCGTTGCCGAACGGATGGCAGCCGTGGTTCTTCAGCACTACGCGCTGGATACCGCCGGAGAGGTCGGTCTTCCAGTTCTTCCCTTCTGCTTCCTTCTTCTCCTCGTCGGTCAATTCGTCCCACCAGCCCAGCTTCTTCAGGAGCACGTGGTCGAACTCGGGGTACCCGGTGGTAATGTCCGCACCCTTCGAATGCGAGCCGTCCTCCGCGAGCAGGTTGACGCCGTCCTTCTCGATACCGAAGTTCGCGCGGAAGTTGCCGCCGCCATCCATGACGTGCAGATGGGTGTTGTACAGGGTGTGCGAACCGGGGTGCTTCAGCGCGGCGTTGCCGTAGCAGGGCCACGGTAGCCCGTAGTAGTCCCCGTCGAGGACGTAGCCGGTCTTCGCGTCCTTGCCGCCCTTGGCGCGCAGCGTCTTCACGTCGAACACGTGCATGTTGCGCATGTGCGCCTGCAGCCGCTCGGGGGACTGCCCGGTGTAGCCGATAGTCCACGAGCCGTTGTTGAACTCGCGGGTGATGTCCTCGATGTTCGGCTCGTCGTTCTTCACCTTGATGTTCTGCTTGCCGTCCTTCTTTCCGACCAGCTGATCGGCGAAGCCGAGCTTCTTGGCGAGCAGGTACATGATCGTCTGGTCGGGCTTGGACTCGAACAGCGGCTCGATCACCTTCTCGCGCCACTGCAAAGAGCGATTCGACGCCGTGACCGAACCTTCGGTCTCGAACTGCGTCGCCGCCGGAAGCAGGTATACGGCCCGGTCCTTCTTCGGCTCCTTGCCCGCAGTCTTCAGGACCTGCATGCCCTGCTCGTTGAGGGGCATCGCCGCCATCGCGGCGGTCGCCGAAGGATAGGGATCGACCACCACCAGCAGATCCAGAGCGTGCATCGCCGCCTGCATCTCGATGCCCCGCGTCTGGCTGTTCGGGGCATGGCCCCAGTACACCATCGCGCGGATGTTGGGATCCTGGTCGATGTTCTCGTTCTTCTCGAGCACGCCGTCGATCCAGCGCGATACCGTGATGCCCGGCTTGCCCATCATCGCTTCGGAGGCGTACTGCTTCTTCAGCCACGCGAGATCGACGTTCCACACCCTTGCCCAGTGCCCGAACGCTCCGGGGATGAGCCCGTAGTAGGCCGGGAGCGAATCCGGATTCGGGCCGAGGTCGGTCGCGCCCTGCACGTTGTCGTGGCCGCGGAAGATGTTGGTGCCGCCGCCGGAGACGCCGACGTTGCCGAGGGCGAGCTGCAGGATGCAGGAGGCGCGCACCATGGCGTTGCCGATCGAGTGCTGCGTCTGGCCCATGCACCACACGATCGTGCTCGGCCGGTTCTTCGCCATGGTCTCGGCGACCTTGAAGACCTCGGCCTCGGGAACGCCGCAGGCCTCTTCCACCGCCGCCGGCGTCCACTTCTTCATCACGTCTTCCTTGACCTTGTCCATGCCGTAGACGCGGTCGTGGATGTACTTCTTGTCCTCCCAGCCGTTCTTGAAGATGTGATGCAGCACCCCGAACAGGAACGGGATGTCGGTGCCGGATCGGATGCGGATGTACTGGTCGGCCTTGGCCGCGGTGCGCGTGAAGCGCGGGTCGGCGACCATGATCTTCGCGCCCGTTTCCTTCGCGTGCAGCGAATGCAGCATCGACACCGGGTGCGCCTCGGCCGCGTTCGAGCCGATGTACAGCGCCGCCTTGGTGTTGTGCATGTCGTTGTACGAGTTCGTCATCGCGCCGTAGCCCCAGGTGTTGGCGACGCCCGAGACCGTGGTCGAGTGGCAGATGCGCGCCTGGTGGTCGGTGTTGTTCGTTCCGAAGAGCCGTACCCACTTGCACATCAGGTAGGACTGCTCGTTGTTGTGCTTGGACGACCCTACCCAGTAGGTCGCGTCCGGCCCGCTCTCCTTCCGGATCGCGAGCAGCCGGTCCCCGATCTCGTTGATCGCCGTATCCCAGGAAATGCGCTGGTACTTGCCGTTCACCAGCTTCATCGGATATTTCAGGCGGTGCGAGTGCTCGGTCATGCCGTGCTCGCGCACGGCGGCGCCTTTCGCGCAGTGCGCGCCAAGATTGAGCGGCGAGTCGAACACCGGCTCCTGCCTCACCCACACGCCGTTCTGCACGACGGCGTCGATCGCGCAGCCGACCGAGCAGTGAGTGCACACCGTGCGCTTCACCTCGATCTTGCCGCCGTCGCTCCTGACCTGGGCTTCGGCCTTGCCGATCATGCTGAACGGCAGCTGGGTGGCGAACGCCCCCGCGCCGACGGCGACGCCGGAGCGCTTCAGGAAGGCGCGACGATCCAGCGTCTTCGCCAGCATCCCCGAAAGGCTGCGTGACAGACGGCTACGACCGGAAGAAAGATGAGCGGCAGCGCCAGCGGATTTCCTGGTGAGCAACATGTTCACGCCTCCTCGAGATTCAGACTTTTGCGGTGCTGTAGTAGCTGCGGACGTGCGCGGTTTCCTGGTAACCCTTTCCGCGACGTTTGTCCTTGCTCGCGACCGGCGCGGGCTGGTCGGGAGCGACTACCTTGCTCGCGATCGCGGCTGCCGTTGCGGCACCGCCGGCGCCGACTGCAAGTAGGAAGTTTCTGCGGCCGAGTCTGGATTTGGTTTCGTTCTTCATATGTTGTCTCCTTCCTACCGTGGACATACCAGATATGAATCTTACTGCATGAAGACAATTAGAACACTTTAAGGGCCTCGCTTTCAACCACAAGGAAGGCCAGGGCAAAGCGCGCGACGTGGCCATAGAAGTTCGATCGGTCGGCCTCGGTTATTGCGCTGCAAAAACTCCGGTATGAAGGCTCGATGTAGCGCTCGAAAAAAACCCTTTGCTTTTGCAGTGCAGCATCCTCAGACCCCAACAAAATCAGATACCGCATTACGTCGAACAGCCCTGCGAAATGATCTTCGGGTTCCCGCGAGGTCTGCGTCCTGGAAAGGCCCATTTCGGCCAGCTCGTCGCGTAGCCGGACGAGGATCTTCTCGCGGCCGGTCTCGGCGATGTAGTGGCTTGCATACGGGGTCACCTCCGCCTTGCCCGTGCCGACGAAAAGCTCGTCGTACTCCAGGGCCGCCGCCTCCAAGTCCATCGCCAGCGCAGCCGCCGCGAGCCGTTTCCACGCGTCCCCCAGGGCAGAGTGCTCGCGGTCGCCCGCGGGCTCAGTGGTCTCGCCGATCGAGGCGAGCAGCGCCGCGTCCGGGCCCGAGTAAAGAAGCCGCGCAAGCAGCGCGTAGTACCCCGCGCGCGCCTTGTCTTCCGGCGACTCCGGAGGCTGGAAGGTGAGCGGGGTGGCAGTCGCGCTCATTTCCTCGTCCCCAGGATCGACACCTCGTCTTTGTTCTCCATCATGTCCACGACGCGGCAATCGGCGCACATTTGCAGCCGTTTCAAGGCGCCGTCCCCGGCGAACATCGAATGGCCGGAGAGCTTGCCGAGCATGTTGTCCACCATCTGCCGCGTGCCGAAAGGCTTGCCGCAGCGCACGCAGTTGAACGGCTCGGCCTCGTTCAGAGTCACTTCCTGCTTCGCCCGCGCGGCAAGGAGGAGCCGCGGCGCGAGCGAAATCGCTTTCTCCGGACAGGTATTCACGCACAGTCCGCATTGCACGCAGTTGCGCTCGATGAACTTCAGCATCGGCCGGTCGCGGCCGTCGTGGAGCGCCGATTCCGGGCAGGCGCCCACGCACGCCATGCAAAGGGTACAGGTCTCCTTGTTCACCAGCACCAGCCCATAGGGCGCGCCCGCGCCCAGTTTGATCTCCTCCTGCGGCTTCGGCGCCAGCTTCGCCAGGTGCTCGATTGCGAACTCGAGCGTGGTTCTTTTTTCCGGGGATAGGTTGTAGGTCGCGGGCTTGGGCACCGTCGCCGCAGGTGCGAGCGGCCACAAGGACCCTTCGAGCTCTTGGAGCGAGTCGGTCGCGAGCCAGTGAAAATGCGTGCCGCCATAGCCGAGCGCGTTGAGGACCGATTCCGCGAAACTCATCTGTTTTTTCACGGCGTCGCCGTATTCGGCCGTCTCGTCCGGCGTGGCGAGGAGCACGACTTGGCTCGCACCGTATGCGATCGCCGCCAGCAGAACGTCGATCCCGATAGAGGCGGGATGGTGGGTCTCGAGCGGGATCACGCGCGCAGGCAGACCCTTCCCGCGGCGCGCGAGCCTGGCAATGAGCCCGCGGCTCTCGGCCGCGTTGTGCAGCAGAATGCAGGCATCCCTGCCGCCGGCCTCCGCGTATACGGAAAGGAGGCGTTTCAGCCGCAGGCCCAGATCGGGCGCGCGCGGATAGGCATAGGTCATCGCGCCCGATGGGCATACGCTTGCGCAGCCGCCGCAACCCATGCACAGGTGCGGGTCGACCTTGACGTAGTCGCCGTCCGAAGAAATCGCTCCGGTCGAGCACACGTCTATGCACTGGTTGCACCCCGGCTTGCCCGAGCGGCTATGCGCGCAGATCTTCTCGTTGTAGGCAAAGAACCTCGGCTTCTCGAATTCCCCGACCCACTGCGCGAGCCGGGCGGCGGCAAGCGCCTGCTCGAGCGGGTCGTCGCCCGGCGCGAGGTAGCCTTGGGGCAACTGTGGAGTCTTCACGAAGGGCTCGCGGGAAAGATCGAGGACCATGTCGAAACGTTCGCCGCGCTCCCGCTCCGCGCGCTCGAAGTCGATCGCGCCGATCGCCCCGCAGGCCTTCACGCACTGGCGGTGCGCCTTGCACTTGCTCATGTCGATCTGATAGGAAAAATCGATCGCCTGCTCGGGGCACGCCCGAACACAGGCGTTGCAGCGGGTGCACACCTCAAGGTCGATGGCGTTCGCCTGCTCCCAGCTCACTTCGAACGCGCCCAAATAGCCGCGCACCGATTTCAGTCTCCCGGACCACACCGGGTAGCGCCGCTCCGCGGACAATTCTCCCCCGCGCTCCGAAGTGACAAGCACATTCACCTCGAGCTGCTCCGCAAGCTTCTCGGCCCAGGGAATAGCCGCCTGCGCCGGCCCGACGATGAGCAACTCCCCGCCCGATTCATAGGACACGCCAGGGACCGGTTCCGGCTCGGGCAGCTCGGCAAGCGCCAGCAGAGCGGCGATCTTCGGCGTCGCCTTCGCGCCTTCCGCGGACCAGCCGGCCTGCTCGCGAATATTGACGAACCGCAGCCCCGTCTGCGCGTTTGCGGCCTCGGCAAGCTCCGAGAAAAGCGGCGCCTCCTGCGTGCAGGCGACTACGCAGCGTTCGTCCTTCAGCGCCCGCTCGAAGCTCGCAACTTCCTTGCGGCAAAGCTCGGTGTGAATCTGAACGGGTTGCTTGAGCTTCAGCGCCGCCGAGAGCGCCTTCGCGTCGAGCGCCATCGTCTTGTTGCAGTTGCAGACTTTCAGGGTGCTGTCCTCGAACGCCATGTCAGGTCTTGTTCTTCTCGTTCTGCTCGGTCGGCACAACGGACGAAGCTTGTGCCTGGACGCCCGTGGCACCAGGACCCTCCGGCAGCGACTGAGCGGCAGGCTCTCCCGGGAGGGCCTGCGTTTCCTTTTTCTCCTCGCCGAACAGCAGGCCCTTGGCGTGGGCAAGCGTTCTCAGCATGGCATCGGGAATCGGATCCGGTCTGGAATAGTCGTCTATGTACACGTCCAGGCCGTCCATCACGTTGAAATGCGGGTCGCGGAAGAGTTTCTTCAACGCAGCGCGGCGCAAGTTTTCGTCCACGCCCGGGGCAAGGAAGTCCCGGTACTCCGACGCGAGACCCCGCAGCGAATCGATCGACGGCAACTCGGTTTGGACAGGGGCCTGCGGCGTCGCGACTCCCGGCGCCGGCACGAACGCCCCCGGGGGAGTCGGCGCATCCGCTTTCGGCCCTTCCGCCGGCTTCGCCGACTCCAGCTTGCGCCGCGACCAGCGAGAAATGAACGGCTCTCTGTCGTCGCTCATCGATCGTCCCGGTGCGCGCCTTTGAACGACGGCGGGCGGATGCGTTTCTTCTTCGGCTCGGGCACGTAATGCTTCTTCACGTATTCCTCGAGCCACGGAATCCACTCGGTGGGCATGGGCACCCCGTCCACGCGCGCGCCGCCGTCCATCATGCGCGCGGCTTCGTTATAGCTCACCGTCACAAGCTTGGGCACGCCTGCGCCCGACTCTTCCAGCCAGTTCACGAACACATAAGGCTGCGGCGAGGCGAGGTTCAGGTAGTAACCCTCCGACTCGTCATGGAATAGCTCCAAGGTGAATCCCGGGTGCAGCCATCGCGCCCTCAGGGCATCCTCGTGCAGCAGTCGCGGCGCGCTTCCGTCCTCCTGCGTATCCGGCAGGACGCCGATCGGCTCCCATTTTTCCGCTTGCCAGCGGTTGTCGAGGCGCGTGCGCTCCATGACGACGGCGACGGCAAGGTTCGGATACGGCATTTTTCCGGCTATACTCGCAGTTGAGCAACGGTGAATTATGTACCGCATTTCATGATGCGGCTACGCGAATCATGACGGACCGGATCATACGAATCAGCGACGCACGCAGGACAAAACCCCTCCCCTCGGGAGGGTTTAACGCCCCACCCGCGGGAGCGGGCAGGGACGCGCTCGGGCGTGCCTTGCGCGACCTGCGCATTTCGGTCACCGACCGCTGCAATTTCCGCTGCATCTATTGCATGCCGCGCGACGTCTTCGGCCCGGACTATGCGTTCCTTCCGCGCAGCGAACTGCTTTCTTTCGAGGAGATCGCGCGCCTTGCCCGCGTCTTCAGGAGCCAGGGCGTCGAGAAAATCCGCCTGACCGGAGGGGAGCCGCTCCTGCGCAAGAACCTCGAGCGCCTGATCGAATTGCTCGCCGACATCCCCGGGATCGACCTGACCTTGACGACGAACGGCTCGCTGCTCGAGAAGAAAGCGCGCACGCTGAGGAGCGCGGGCCTCAAGCGCGTGACCGTGAGCCTCGACTCGCTCGACGAGCGTACCTTCCGCATGATGAACGATGCCGATTTTCCGGTCGCGCAAGTGCTCGCCGGGATCGACGCGGCCGCCGCCGCCGGGCTCGCGCCGGTCAAAATCAACATGGTGGTCAAGCGCGGGGCAAACGAGAATTCGATCGTTCCCATGGCGCGGCATTTCAAGGGCAGCGGCCACATCGTGCGCTTCATCGAGTACATGGACGTGGGCGCAACCAACGGCTGGCGCATGGACGACGTCGTGCCCTCCGCTGAAGTCGTACGCGCAATCGCGGCGACCATGCCCCTGGAATCGATCGACCCCAATTATCCTGGCGAGGTCGCGGAGCGCTGGCGCCACACGGATGGGTCGGGGGAGATCGGCGTCATCTCCTCGGTGACGCAGGCTTTCTGCCGCAGCTGCACCCGCGCGCGGCTTTCGACCGAGGGCGTGCTGTACACCTGCCTGTTCGCAGCGGCGGGCTACGACCTGCGCGCCCTGCTGCGCGGCGGATCGGCCGACGAAGAAATCGCCGGCGCCATCGCGCGCATCTGGCAGACGCGCGCCGACCGCTATTCCGAGATCCGCACGGCGGAGACCGCCAGAGGGCGAAAGATCGAGATGTCCTATATCGGCGGCTAGGGAGGGTCTGAAAAGTCATGAGTTGTGTCGCGAGGCAACGGAGCTGGACCCGCGAGGGAAAGCGCGATCAAGGACTTGTGATGGCTGCGTGCTGCAGGAAGACCAGCGGCGTGAGCAATTCAGAGACTCACTAGGCGCGGGTGGACGGCGAAGACCTTCGGCGGGTCGTGTCGGTTCTCGAGGAAATCCGCGACGATCAGCGCACCCAGCTCGAGCGCCAGGCGGAGGCGCTCGCGCTGCAGCGCGAGCAATTCGCCATGGTGCGGAAACAATATGACCGCGCCGAGCGAATCCAGGAGCGCGCCGAGGCGATCCAGGCAAAAAGCGCGCAGATCGTCGGCACAGCGCGCAAGGTGATGATCGTGGCGCTGCCCCTTCTCATCGTCCTGATCGCCTACGTTTCCTGGCTCCTCTTCCGGCGCTGACCGCCCATGATCCGTCAATTGAAGCCAGAGATCACCCGCGCCTCGCGCCCGCTCACTTTCGAGGTGGAAGCGATCAACGAGCGCGGCGAGGCGCTCGCGACGCCGATCGCAGGCGAGCATCCGCTCACGCTCTACGTGGACAAGCGGGAGATCGTAACTCTCATGACCCTCGGCCAGGCGCCCGAGGCGCTCGCCATCGGCTATCTGCGCAACCAGCGTCTCGTGAAATCCATCGGGGAAATCGCCGCGGTCCAGGTCGACTGGGAAACCGGGTCGGTCGCGGTGACGACGCGCAAGCGCCTCAAGGGCCTCGCGGACAAGATGAAGAAGCGCACGGTCACGACCGGCTGCGGCCAGGGCACGGTGTTCGGCGACCTGATGGAGGAGATCGACTCGGTCAAGCTGCGCGACGACGTCGTGCTCACCGAAGAGGCCCTGTATGCGCTGCTCGACGCGGTGCGCCGGCACGAGGCCATCTACAAGGAAGCCGGCGCGGTCCACGGCTGCTCGCTCGCCGAAAATGCGACCGCCGGCGAAACGAAGATTCTCTATTTCGTCGAGGACGTCGGCAGGCACAATGCAGTGGACGCGATCGCCGGACAGATGTGGCTCGACGGCATAGACGGCTCCGACAAGATCTTCTACACCACCGGCCGGCTCACTTCGGAGATGGTGATCAAGACGGCGCAGATGCGGATTCCCTTCCTCGTCTCGCGTTCCGGGCTCACCAAGATGGGCCACGAAATCGCGATGAGGCTCGGCATCACCATGATCGGCCGCGCCGCGGGGGGCAAGCACTATCTGCTCTTCACCGGCAGACATCGCTTCCGGAAGACCGTCGCGCCGACGCTGGTGGCGTAGCGGGGCGCGCGTGCTCTCCTCGGTCACTGGGCTCATCCTCGCCGGCGGCAAAGGCAGCCGCATGGGCGGAGTGGACAAGGGCCTGCAAGGTTTTCGCGGCAGACGTCTCGTCGATCATGTATACGAGCGGCTCGCGCCGCAGGTGGGCGGGATCATCATCAACGCCAACCAGAACCACGACGAGTACCGCTCCTTCGGCGTGCGCGTGGTGAGCGACGCGATTGCGGGATTCGCCGGCCCGCTCGCGGGTTTTCACGCCGGGCTATCGGTGTCCAAGCGCCCTTTCCTCGTTTCGGTACCCTGCGACTCGCCGTTTCTCCCCGCCGATCTCGTGGAGCGCCTGTACGCGCGGATCGACGAATCCGGCGCCGAGCTCGCCGTGGCGAAGACCGGAGACCGGCCGCATCCGGTGTTCTCGCTCATGCGCCGCGGCGTGCTGGATCACCTCGACGCCTTCCTCAAGGGCGGCGGTCGCAAGATCGACGCCTGGTACGCGAGCCTGAGCGTGGTCGAGGTTTCCTTCGACGACGAGGCAGAGGCCTTCTCCAACATCAACACGCTCGAAGAACTGGCCTCGTTCGGGGAAAAATGAAATCGCTGCAACAGGCAATCAGCTGCGTCAGCGACTACGACCCGGACGCGCTGCCGGTCGCGAAAGCAAACGAAGTGATCCGTTCGTTCGTGAAGCCCATCGCCGGGCTCCAGAAGCTCCCGGTGCGCGCGGCTCTCGGGCGCGTGCTCGCCAGGGACATCGTCTCGCCGATCGACGTCCCGTCGCACGACAATTCGGCGATGGACGGTTACGCGGTGCGCGGCGAGGACCTGATTGCAGGGGCCGCGGTCACCCTAGTCGAGATCGGCACCGCCTTTGCCGGCAAGCCGTTCGCCGGGGAAGTGAAACGCGGCGAGTGCGTGCGCGTCATGACCGGAGCGGTGATGCCGAGGAACACCGACACCGTGGTTGTCCAGGAGGTTGTGACGGCGGAAGGCCGGCGCATCGCCATTCCCCCCGGGCAGGAGCGGGGGCAAAACCGCCGGCTGGCCGGCGAAGACCTGAAGAAAGGCCGACCAGCACTGCGGGCCGGCAGGATGCTGCGCCCCGCCGACATCGGACTCGTCGCCTCGCTCGGCATTGGCGAGGTGAGCGTGCGCCGCAAGCTGCGCGTCGCGTTCTTCTCCACGGGCGATGAGCTGGTCCCGGTTGGAAAGAAGCTGAAAGCGGGCGAAGTGCACGACTCGAATCGCTACACGCTGTGGAGCATGCTCGCGCGCCTGGGTTGCGAGGTGATCGACCTCGGCATCGTGCGCGACGAACCGAAGAAGCTAGAGGCCGCCTTCCGCAAGGCAGCGGCGAGCGCGGACGCGGTGGTCACCTCAGGGGGTGTGTCGGTGGGCGAAGCCGACTTCACCAGGCAGATGATGGCGAAGCTCGGCGAAGTCGTGTTCTGGAAGATCGCCATGCGCCCCGGCCGACCGATGGCCTTCGGGCACATCCGCTCGCGCGGGCGTTCGGCCGCACTCTTCGGCCTCCCCGGCAACCCGGTCGCCGTGATGGTGACCTTCTACCACTTCGTGCGCGGCGCGCTGCTCTCGATGATGGGCCGCAGCGACACCGACCTGCCGCTGTTGCGCGCAAAGGCGGAAACGCCGATGCGCAAGAAACCCGGCCGCACCGAATACCAGCGCGGCATCCTGCAAGCAAAGAACGGCGAGTGGACCGTGCGTCTCACCGGCGCACAGGGCTCCGGGATCCTCAGCTCGATGTCCGAGGCCAATTGCTTCGTGGTGCTCAGGCACGAGCAGGACGCGGTGAAGGCAGGCGACGACGTGGATGTGATGCTGATGGACGGGTTGGTTTAGGGCCTGCGCGGCCTGCCGAAGGGCTCGGTCCGGGGCAGCGTGACGAGGTTCATCCGAGCGCGGCGATCTTCGCGGCGAGTTCCTTGGGATCCACAGGCTTCATTACATAGTCCTTGGCTCCCTGGCGCATCCCCCAGATGCGATCGGTTTCCAGTCTCTTGCTGGTGCACACGATCACCGGAATGTGCTTGGTGGTTTCATCGTGAGTGATGGCGCGCGTCGCCTTGAAACCGTCGGTTCCCGGCATGATGATGTCCATCAGGACGAGGTCGGGCTGCTCGCTCTTTGTCTTGGCGATGCCCTCGTCGCCGTTCGACGCGGTGATGCATTGATAGCCCTGAGAGGTCAGCAGCTCCAGCAGGAACTGACGGTCGGTGGGGGAATCGTCGACGATCAGGATTTTCTTGATTGGCATGTCAAACCCTCCTATGAAGTGTATTCCGCATCGGTACCCTGCACTGCCGGCCTGAAGTGCCCCGGACACCCCTAATGATTCGGCCAAGCCTTCACGAGCCTCTCCTGGTCGGTCTCACAGGCCCGTGTCTAGTCGATCTTCGACTCGTCGCGGTACATCACCTTGTGCCGCGTTTCCTTGATCCACGCCTCGATCTGCTCGAGGCTCATGTAGTTCTTCATGTCGAAGCGATCCCAGCTTCGGATCTGATCGAGCTGCTTCTTCCAGCGCTTATAGGGGGCCTTGGCCGCCGGACCGAAGCAGAAGATGTCGACGATCGACAGGTCCTCGGGCACGCCGAGCAGCGGCCGCATCGCCTGCTGCGCCGTTTCCTGCCCGATCGCCGTGACCCACCAGACATTGTAGCCCAGCGCCGCTGCCGCGAGGTGCGCGGACATGGTCGAGGCGGCCACGCTCTGCAGCAGGATGCGCTCGGCATTCTCGTGGTACTGCCGGTCAAGGTCGCTGCCGTCCATGAGTACCGGGAAGGCGCGAGTGAAGCGGAAATCCGCGACCACCACGATCATCCCCGGCGCCGTTTCCAGGCCGCGGTAGTTCGGCGTGGGAAACTTCATCTTGAGCTTGGCGCGATGGCGCTGCTCCTCGACGAAATAGTCGGCGATCTTCTTCTTCGTCGCAGGATCGGTGACGATGATGTAGTGCCAGGGCTGGGCGTTCGCGCCGGAGGGCGCGTGGCGCGCCGCCTCCAGGATCAGATCGTAGTGCGCGCGCGGAATGACGCAGCCAGGATCGAACTGGCGCGTGGTCAGCCGGTTGCGCATCACCTCGAGCAGCGTCTCGCAGCGCTCGCGCGGATCAGCAACACCACCTGCCGACATCTCATCCACCGTCCCGATCCCCTCTCTTCTCAGCGCCCCTAAGCGGCGGCGTCGTCCTCTTCGGATGCCCCCAGCTCCTCAAGCAGCTTTACCGCTTGCGGAACGGGAAGCTCCTCCACGTCCTTGAGCTTCCGCGCCATTTGACGCGTGCGAATTTCGGCCTGGCCGATAGACTTGGTCACGGTTTCAAGTTGATCCTTCGTTCTCGCCAGCACGTCGCCGAATTTTCCGAACTCGGTCTTTACCGCAGAGAGGAGCTCCCACACTTCGCTCGAGCGTTTCTCGATGGCAAGCGTACGAAAGCCCATTTGCAGACTGTTGAGGAGCGCGGTCAGTGTCGTCGGTCCCGCGAGAGTCACGCGATATTCGCGTTGAAGGTTGTCGGAGAGACCGGGGCGACGCAGCGCCTCGGCGTACAGCCCTTCGGTAGGCAGAAAAAGAATCCCGAAATCCGTAGTGTGCGGTGGGCCGATGTATTTCTCGTGTATGGTCCTCGCCTCGTTCTTGAGACGCAGCTCAAGCGCCCTGCCCGCCTCCTCCACGCCTTCCGGGTCAGCACGGTCCTGCGCCAATTGCAGGCGCTCGTAATCCTCCCGCGGAAACTTCGAGTCGATCGGCAGCCAGAGCGGCTGGTTTTCACCACGGCCGGGCAGCCTGATGGCAAACTCGACCCGGTCGTTCGAACCGGGCAGCGTTGCCACGTTTACGGCGTACTGATCTGCCGTCAACACCTGATCGAGCAGCGTGGCAAGTTGCATTTCGCCCCAGGTTCCGCGCGATTTCACATTCGTAAGAACCCGCTTGAGATCACCGACGCCAGCCGCCAGCGATTGCATTTCGCCGAGCCCTTTGTGGACCTGTTCGAGCCGGTCGCTGACTTGTTTGAAGGATTCTCCCAGGCGCTTCTCGAGGGTTGCATGCAGCTTCTCGTCCACGGTCTTTCGCATCTCTTCGAGCTTGGCCGTATTTTCGACCTGTAATTCCCTGAGCTTCTGATCGAGCGTTGCGCGAACTTCCTTCAAACGCTGTTCGTTGGATTCGACAAGCCTAGCCAGTTGTTGGGCGAAGGAGTCGATCTGGTTGTTCTGAATGCTTGCAATCCCGGCCATCTGCTGCTGCAGAGTCTGGCTGAACTGATTTAGTCCGCTCGACAGCTCTTTGCGCTGGTCTTGCGCGGATTCGCGCGCTTCCTTTCGGCTGGCCCCAATCCCCTCGCGAATTTCACGAGTGACTTGATCCAATCCCCCGGGGGATCCTTCAACGCGAGCGCGAATGAACGCAATAACTTGAAGGACGATGACCACCGCCAAAAGGATGGCGACGACAATCTGAACGATATCAGCCATATCGAGGAGTTTCACCGAGTATAGCGCAGCGGCTGCGCGTCACGCGGATTGCTCCTTTCGGTTGCGCATCCAATCGGCGGTCCTGAAAAAAGCCTGTTGCAGCCCTTGCCGAAGGCTCGGTTCGATTCCCGTTTCCTGCATCGCCCTCTCCATGCAGGCAAGCCACAAGTCCCGTTCCGTCATGCCGATGGCAAACGGCAGGTGCCGCGCCCGCAGCATGGGATGGCCGAAGCGCTCTGTATACAATTGGGGCCCGCCCAGCCAGCCCGAGAGGAAGAGATAGAGCTTCTCGCGCGCCTGGGAAAGGTCCGGCTTGTGCAGCTTGCGGATTCCGGCATAGGCGGGGTCCGCGTCCATCAGATCGTAGAATCGCGTGACGAGCTCGCGCACTTTGGCATCGCCGCCGAGCAATTCATACGGAGACTGCACGGGCTTATGCCGATTCGCGCAGCGCCGCCATCGGAGGTCGGCTGAGCGCGGCGCGTGCCCCCGCCCAGGCATTTGCCACGATGCAGGCGAGCCCGAGCGCGGGTCCGGCGATCCAGATCCAGCCGTTCCAGATGAACTCCAGCTGGAACACGCGCGTCGCGAGCGCCCAGCCGATCGCCGTCGCACCGACCGAGCCTAGGAGGCCCGCGATCAGCCCGAGCACGGCGAACTCGGCGCGCAGCGCGCCGAGCACTTGCGCGCGGCTTGCGCCCAGCGCGCGCATGACCGCCGCTTCGTGAGTGCGCTCGTCCTGCGTGGCAAGAAGTGCGGCGTAGAGAACGAGCACTCCCGCAGCGAGCGCGAAAAGAAATACCAGCTGCACCGCGCCGATCAGCTGATCCATCACGATCTGCAGCTGCCGCAGGATGAAGCTCACGTCGATCACGGTGATATTGGGAAACGCCTGCGAAAGGCGCAATGTCAGTGCTGCGTCGCCGGCAGGCGCGCGGAAGCTCGTGACGTAGCTCGCGGGAAAGTCCTGGAGCAGCTTTGGCGTGGCGATGAAGAAAAAGTTCGGGCGCATCGAGTCCCAGTCGAGCCTGCGAATGCTCGTCACCGGCGCCGAGAAAGTGGCCTGCCCCGCAGCAACGAACTCGAGCCGGTCGCCCCTGCGGATGCCCAGTCGCTCTGCGATCCCGAATTCGACGGACATGGCGCCCATCGTCAGTTCCTGCGGCGTGAACCAGGCGCCGTCGGTCACCTTGTTTCCCTCGGGCAGGTCCTTGAGGTAGGTGAGATTGAACTCGCGTTCGATCTGACGCTTGGCGCGCTCGTCGGTGTAATCGGCGGCACCGACCGGCCTATCGTTGATCGCCACCAGCCGTGCGCGCACCATGGGAAAGGTCTCGGGCTGCTTCACCCGGTTGCCCGCAAAAAACTCCGCGAGCGGCTGCCGCTGATCGGGCTGGATGTTGACAAGAAACCGGTCCGGCGCGTCCGGGGGAAGGCGCCTGCGCCAGGAGTCGAGCAGGTCGGCGCGGATCAGGGTGAGAAGCAGAATTGCAGCGAGCCCGACTGCGAGCGCCACGATCTGCACGGTATTGGCGCGCGGGCGCCGCAGGAGGTTTGCCAGCCCGTAGCGCCAGGAAGCACTGCCGGTTCGCCCGAAGCGCCCGATGAGGCGCAAGGCGCCGTAGCCGATCGCCGCAAAGAGCACGAACGCTGCCGCAAACCCGCCGAAAACGTAGCTGCCGAGCTTGACGTCGCCGGCCTGCCACCACAGGAGCGCGAACACAGCCGCGAAACCGAACGCGTAGAGCGCGAGCGCGCTCTGCCGCGGCGGGCCGACGTCGCGCCGGATCACGCGCAGAGCAGGCACGCCCTTGAGCTGAAGGAGCGGCGGCAGCGCGAATCCGAGAAGCACCGCGAAGCCGGTGGCGGCACCCTGGAGAAGCGGCGCGGGACCGGGCTGCGGCAGGCTCCCCGGGACGAGCGCCGCCAGCCACCATGCCACCAGGTTCTGCACGGCAAAACCGAGCGCGCAGCCCGCGAGCGACGCGGCGAGCGCGAGCAGACAGAATTCCCAGGCGAAGAGCGCGAATAGCTGCGGCTGCCCCGCGCCGAGACAGCGCATCACCGCATACCCGTCCAGGTGCCGGCTGGTATAGCGCCGCGTTCCGAGGGCGATCGCAACCGAAGAGAGCACCACCGCGAGCATCGCGGTAAGGCCGAGGAAACTTTGCGCGCGGTCGAGACCTGCGCGCACCTCGGGACGGGCGTTCTCCAGACTTTCCATTCGCTCGCCTCGCGAAAGCTGCGCGGCCGCCCATTGCTCGAATTGCCGGATCTCCTCCCGCCCGCCTGCGGCAAGCAGTTGGTAGCTGATGCGGCTTCCGGGCTGGACCAGCCCGGTCGCGGGGAGATCGCGGATATTCATCATGAGCCGCGGCGCGAAATTCATGAACGACACCCCGCGATCGGGTTCGAGCGTCAGCACCGCAGCGACGCGAAAGCGCGCGCCGCCCAGTTCGATCGTGTCGCCGGTGCCGACCTTGAGCGCAGCGGTGAGCCGCTCGTCGAGCCACACCGTGCCCGGGGGCGGGACTTCCGTAGTCTCCGCGTCGGCCGCGTTGAGCGCGGGCGCAGCGCGCAGCTTCCCTCGCAGGGGATACCCCGGCGTCACCGCCTTCACCGCCGAGAGCAACGCCTCCCCTCCCGCCCGGGTCATGCTGACAAAGCTCATGCTTTCGGCCCCGGCGAGGCCGCGCTTCGCGATCTCCTCGCGCCATTTCGCGCTCCAGGCGTGGTCGGCGGTGAGGAGCACGTCGGCGCCGAGCACCTGATGAGCCTCGCGCGTCAACGACTGGCGCACGCGGTCGGCAAAGAACGCGACGCTCGAGACCCCGCCCACGGCGAGCACGAGCGCGAGCGCGAGCACGCGCAGCTCCCCCGCGCGCCAGTCGCGAAGGAGCATACTGAACGCGAGCCTGGCTCCCGTCATGGCACGATGCGACCCGCCGCGAGGCGTACCAGGCGCGTGCAGCGGCCGGCGATGGCCTCGTCGTGGGTCACCAGCAGGAGGGTCGTGCGCGCTTCCGCGTTCATCGCGAACATGAGATCGATCACCCCGGCGCCGGTCGCCGCGTCGAGATTGCCGGTCGGTTCGTCTGCGAGCAGGAGCTTCGGCTGCGTCACGAAGGCGCGTGCCAGCGCCACGCGCTGCTGCTCACCGCCCGATAGGGTCTTGGGGTAGTGGCGCAGCCGCTCCGCCAAACCGACACGCGAGAGCATCTGGGCTGCGCGATCGGCTGCGCCCTTTGCGCCGGACAGCTCCAGGGGCAGCATCACGTTTTCCAGCGCATTGAGCGCCGGGAGAAGCTGAAACGACTGGAACACGAAGCCGAGCAGCCGGGCGCGAAGCGCCGCGCGGCCGTCTTCGTCCAGCCCCGAAATATCCACGCCGTCCAGGCGGACCGAGCCCGTGCTGGGCGTGTCCAGACCGGCAAGCAGCCCGAGCAGGGTTGATTTGCCCGAGCCCGAGGCGCCGACGATGGCAACCGCCTCGCCAGGCATGACCTCGAGCGCGATGTCCTGCAAAATAGCGAGCTCGCGCGCGCCGGGCGCGCCGTCAACGAGAGAAACGACCTTCGAAAGTCCGGTCGCCTGGACGATGGGCTGGAGAGATTCGGGCATGAGATCGATAGTTTTCGCGGGGCTCCTAGCCTGCTGCGGAGCGGTGTATGCCGCGCCGGCGATACTCGTATACGGGGACAGCCTGTCGGCGGCCTACGGCATTCCCCAAAGCGCGGGTTGGGTTGCGTTGCTCGAGGAGCGATTGAAGCAAATAAACGTGGATTATACCGTCGTGAACGCGAGCATCAGCGGCGAAACCTCGGCGGGCGGGGCCGCGCGCATCGGCGCGGCGCTCGCGCAAAGCAAGCCCGCTATCGTCATCCTCGAGCTCGGCGCGAACGACGGGCTGCGCGGTCTGCCGGTCGCGCAGATGAAAGCCAATCTAGCCGGGATCGTGCGCGCGGCAAAACGGCAGGGAGCGCGCGTTCTCGTCCTCGGCATGCGGCTGCCGCCGAACTATGGGCAGGACTACACGCAGGCATTCCACGCGGCGTTCGCTGAACTCGCCCGCGAGGAGCGCACCGCGCTCGTGCCGTTTGTCCTCGAAGGTGTCAACAAGCGGGATCTGTTCCAGCCGGACAATCTGCATCCGGACGCCGAGGCGCAGACCATCATCCTGGACAACGTCTGGCGGCGCCTTCGACCGATGCTGCGGAAAGCGCCTAGACGACGCTGAGGAGCGCGTCTCCGGCCCGCATCATTCCGATCCGCCGGGCGTGAGGGAAACCCTGCCTGCGGAATTCCTCGACCACCCGCCCCTCCGTTTCGGGCGCGCAGGCAACGAGCAGCCCGCCGCTCGTCTGCGGATCGCTGAGGAGCTTGCGCTTCCAGTCGGGCGAGGCCGGCATCCCCACCTCGCGGCCATAGCTTTTCCAGTTGCGTTCCGATGCCCCGGTCGCCGTCCCCTCCTTCACCCATTGCAGCGCCTCGGGCAGCACCGGAAGGTCGTCGAAACGCAGCTCCGCGCCGAGCTTCGATCCCCGGCAGATCTCGAGGAGATGGCCGGCGAGGCCGAACCCGGTGACATCGGTGAGCGCGTGCACGCCTTCCATCTCGGCGAGCACGGGGCCGGGCGTGTTGAGCTGGGTGGTGATCTCCAGCAGCCGCTGGTAGCCGGAGGCCGACAGCTCGCCTTTCTTCAGCGCCGCGGAAAGGATGCCGACGCCGAGCGGCTTGCCGAGGATGAGCGCATCGCCAGGTCTTGCGCGGTCGTTGCGCTTCACCTTCTTGGGATGCACGATCCCGATCGCCGCCAGGCCGTAGATAGGCTCGAGCGTGTCGATGGAATGTCCGCCCGCGATCGGGATCCCGACCTGCGCGCACACCGACTCGCCGCCGGAGATGATCTTCCGGATCACCTCCAGCGGCATCTTGTCGAGCGGCATGCCGACGATGGCGAGCGCGAAGAGGGGCTTTCCGCCCATCGCATAAACGTCCGAGAGCGCGTTGGTCGCGCCGATCCGCCCGAAGTCGTAGGGGTCGTCGACGATCGGCGTGAAGAAATCCGTAGTCGCGACGATCGCCTGCTCGTCGTTGAGGCGGTATACCGCCGCGTCGTCGCTCGATTCGATCCCGACCAGCAGGTCCTTCGGCAGCCCGCGCATCGGCGTCTGCGCGAGAATTTCGGAAAGCACCGCCGGCGCGATCTTGCAGCCGCAGCCGCCGCCGTGGGAAAACTGCGTCAGGCGGATGAGATCGTTGGGGGCGTTCATGGATAATAGCGGGCGTGAATCCGAAGCACCCCGCCGCGGTTACGCTAGCACAGCTCGACGCCTTTGACCAGATCATCGACGTGCGCTCACCCGCTGAGTTCGCGCTCGATCACATTCCCGGCGCGATTAACTGTCCCGTGCTCGACGACGCCGAGCGGGCGCGGGTCGGCGTGCTGTATGCGCAGGTTTCGCCCTTCGATGCGAAGAAGGCGGGCGCGGCGCTCGTGTCCAGGAATATCGCCCGGCACATCGAGGAGCGCTTCCGCGAACACCCGAAGAACTGGAGACCGCTGGTGTACTGCTGGCGCGGAGGAAAGCGCTCCGCCGCCATGGCGCACGTTCTGCACGAAATCGGCTGGGACGCGGCAACCCTTGAGGGCGGGTACCGCAGGTACCGGCGGGAGGTGCTCGCGCAGCTCGAAGCGCAGCCGGAGAATCTGCGCTTTACGGTGATATGCGGCACCACTGGAAGCGGCAAGAGCCGCCTCCTTGCCGCGCTCGCGGCGCAGGGCGCCCAGGCGCTCGACCTTGAGCACCTCGCCTGCCACCGCGGCTCGGTGCTGGGGGATCTTCCGGGTGAGCCGCAGCCTTCGCAGAAGATGTTCGACAGCCGGGTATGGCGCGCGATCACCCGATTCGATCCCTCGCAACCGGTCTACGTGGAGGCGGAGAGCAAGAGGATCGGCCAGCTGCAGGTTCCGGCGCGCTTGCTCGAGCGCATGCGCTCCGGCGAATGCCTGCGCCTCGACGTGCCCATTGCCGAGCGCGTGCGCTATCTCATCGGGGAATACCGGCATTTCCTGGAGAAGCCGGCGGCGCTCAAGGAAAGGCTGCAGTGCCTAACGGCGCTCTACGGCCGTGGTGTGATCGATCGCTGGCTGTTGCAGACCGATGCAGGTGCGTGGGAGGAATTGGTCACGGATCTGCTCGTCACCCACTACGATCCGGCATATTTGCGCGCGACCGCGCGCAACTATCTGCATTATGATGATGCTCGCGCCTTGCCCGTCGAACGGCTGGACGAAGCCGGAATCGGACGCGCCGCCGGGCAGGCGCTGCAAGCCGCGGCATAGCCCGTCCGCAGCAATTCGGAGAAAGTAATGTTCTTCAGGCAGCTTTTCGACCCGACCTCGTCGACCCTCAGCTATCTCATCGCTGACGATGCAGGCCACGAAGCCGTCCTGATCGACCCGGTCATCGAGCAGGTCGAGCGGGATGTGCACATCCTGCGCGAGCACCGCCTCAAGCTCAAGACCACGCTCGAGACCCACGTGCACGCCGACCACGTTACGGGCGCGCAAGCACTCAAGGATGCAACCGGCGCGCAGACCGCGGTGTGCCGCGACTGCAATCCGCAAGGCTACGACCGGCTCCTCCGGGACGGCGACGTGATCCTGTTCGGGCACGAGGAGATTCTCACGATCGCCACGCCTGGGCACACGCCGGGAAGCGTCTGCTACTTGTGGCGCGACCGCGTGTTCACGGGCGACACGCTCCTCATCGGCGGCTGCGGGCGCACCGATTTCCAGAACGGCAGCTCCGAGGCTCTCTGGCACAGCATTACCGAAAAGCTCTTCAAACTGGACGAGCAGATCCTCGTTTATCCCGGGCACGATTACAGGGGCCGCAGGGTGAGCAGCATCGGCGAGGAAAAGCGTTTCAATGCGCGTCTCGCAGGCAAGACTCGTGAGGAGTTCCTTGCGATCATGGGCAATCTCGGCCTGCCGATGCCGAAGCTCATCCACGAGGCCGTTCCGGCCAACCTCGCGGGCGGGCCGTTCGCCAAAGCGGGAGGCGCGAGCGCCGCGGAAGCGGTTCCGACCCTGAGCGTATCCGCGCGGCAACTGGCGGCCCGGATGCAATTCGCGACCTTGCGCCTCATCGACGTGCGCACGCCCGAGGAGTTTGCGGGGCTGCGCATCGCCGACTCGGTCAACGTACCGCTCGACCGGCTCGACCCCGCCGCGCTTGCCGCGAAATACGGGCTGGACGAGCCGATCTACTGCGTGTGCCAGACGGGCACGCGCAGCCAGCTCGCGGCGCAGATGCTGCGCAAGGCGGGCTTCCGGCAGGTGGTGCACGTCGATGGCGGAACCAACGCCTGGGCGATGGCAGGACTGCACCTGGTGCGCGGCAGCCCCGTCCGCGCCTGAACCGAATCGAGAACAGTGAATTCCGAGGACCTGCCCCGGCCGATGGTGCTGTCGCTCGCCAGCGTCGGCGCCGACGAAGAGCGCTACCTGCGCTCGCTGCTCGCGCTGCTCAAGTCCTATCTGGAGCCGCAGTGGTGCCTCGCCACGCGCCTGGGGGACCTGCCCGACGCGGTCCTCGTGGACATGGACGGCCCGGAAGGGCGCCAGGTATGGGAGAACGTGGATTTCGGCGAAATTCCGCGCATCGCGCTCGCCCGCGACCGGGTTCTCGGCGCGGAGTGGACCCTGCTCAGGCCGATCCGCACCGGGGGTCCACACAGCGTGACAGAGATCCTCCAGGCAGTCGCGGGAAAGCTGCAGATATCCGATCCGGCGCGCGATTCCCCCGAGCGGAGGAAGCACGCTTTCGCTGCGCTCGTGCGCAAGGCCTATCACAAGACGTATCCCGCGGATGTGGTGCTCGCGACCGGCTCGGTCCTCGTGGTCGATTCCGCGAATCAGCTCTTCTATTCGTCGCGGACCACGGACGAGCTGATCGCGCTGCTGCGCAACCGGCGCCGCCTGGACGGAAGGGTCATCCCCGTGGTGACGCCGGCGAAACTTGCCGTCCGCCTCGCCCGCTGGGGAATTCAGCCGCGCGCGCTCGAGGAGCTGCTGTGGCTGACGGGCCTCGTGACCGGTGCCGGAGAGTCCCTCGGGGGATGGGATCCGAGCGAGCCGGTCCGGCTCACCCGCTGGCCGGACTTCGCCTCGCTTCCCTACCGTCAATGTCACCTGCAAATGGCGGCGATGCTGACAGCCCGCGAAGCGCGCGTGGGCGCTGTGGCCGAGGCCTGCGGGGCCGCGCCCGGCGATGCGGCGGATTTCCTGAACGCCTGCGCCGAAATCGGGATACTCGAGGCCCGGGGCGTCCCCGGGGGCGAGCTCGGTCCCGAGAACTCCATGAAGACGACCGTGATGGACGCCTGGCGGAGCGTGGTCGGCAGCTTCAAACGGGAAGAGGCGGAATAGGAATCCAGCTCACGGCCTCACGACTTTGAGCACCTGGCTGGCCGCATTGAGAACGTAGATCTCGCCCGCCCCGTCCTGTCCGAATGACACCGGCGTCCCCGCGCTCGCCACGGGGGCCTGAACGACGGTCGCGACTCCTTTCTGCCTCGTCAGACCGGGCAGGAATCCGAAACGCCCTATGAGGCGCCAAGAACCTTCAGGTGTGCTACAACGCTGCGGCCAAGGGCCGAAAGCGCATATCCTCCCTCGAGAACCGAAACGATCCTTCCCCCGGCGTATTTGTGCGCGACCTCCTTGATGCGCTGGGTGACCCAGCTGTAGTCGGACTCGGTGAAGCGCAGCATCGCCATGTCATCCTCGACGTGCGCGTCGAACCCCGCCGAGACGAAAATCATCTGCGGCTCCAGATCGTCGAGCGCCGGCATCCAGATCTTCTCCACCGCTGCGCGCAAGGCCCTGCCGTCGGAGCCCGCGGGCAGGGGCACGTTTGCCATGTTGGGCGCCGGATCCTCGGTGCCGCTGTAGGGGTAGAACGGGTGCTGGAAAATGCTCGCCATCACCACGCGCTCGTCGTCGCTGAATATGTCTTCCGTGCCGTTCCCGTGGTGCACATCGAAGTCGATAATGGCGACACGCTCCAGTCCGTGCTGCTCGAGCGCGTGCTTGGCCGCGACTGCGACGTTGTTGAAGAGGCAAAATCCCATCGCGCGCGTGCGCGTGGCGTGATGGCCGGGTGGGCGCACCGCGCAAAAGGCGTTCTCCGCGCGCCCGCCGAGCACGAGGTCCGTAGCGAGCACCGCGGCGCCCGCGGCGTGCAGCGCCGCCTCCCAGGTGTGCGGGCCCATGGCCGTATCGGGATCGAGGTGCACGATCCCGTGCTCGGGCGCGGCCTCGCGTATGCCTTCGATGTACTCGAGTGGATGCACGCGGGCGAGTTCGCTGATCCTCGCCGCCGGCGCGTCGTGGCGTTCCACGAGGCCGGAAATGCCCGAGGAGATGAGATGGTCCTCGATCGCGGAAAGACGCTCCGGGCATTCCGGATGATGGCGCCCCATGTCGTGCTTCCCACAGTCGGGATGGGTGATGAAAGCCGTCACAATGTACTCTATCCTTTCGTCGAAATCATAGCGGCTTTCCATTAAACTTACGACCTTGGCTTCAATCCGGAATCACCGAGCAGCATGCAGGTTTCCCTGATCCAGGGCGTCATAGAGGAGGCAGGCAGGATAATTCTCGGCAAGGAGCGGCAGATCCGTCTCGCGCTCGCCTGCCTGCTCGCGCGCGGCCATTTGTTGATCGAAGATCTGCCGGGCGTCGGCAAGACGACGCTCGCACAGGTCCTCGCGAAGCTGCTTGGACTCAACTTCCACCGCATCCAGTTCACCAGCGACATGCTGCCCGCCGATATCATTGGCGTGTCGGTCTACGAGAGGGACAGCGGCACGTTCAAGTTTCACGCGGGCCCGATCTTCGCGCAGCTGATCCTCGCCGACGAGGTGAACCGCGCTACGCCCAAGACGCAGTCGGCGCTGCTCGAGGCGATGGAGGAGCATCAGATCACCTCCGAAGGGGGGACGCGCCGCCTGCCCGAGCCGTTTTTCGTCGTGGCGACGCAGAATCCCTCGCACCTGGTCGGAACGTTTCCCTTGCCCGAGTCGCAACTCGACCGCTTCCTCATGCGCATCGATCTGGGCTATCCGGATCGCGACGCGGAGCGCGCGCTGCTGCAGGGCGCCGATCGCCGCGAAATGATCGCCGGCATGGATGCGTGCCTCGCGCCCGGAGATCTCATGAACCTGCAATCGATGGCGAAGACCGTGCATGCCTCCGGCCCGCTCCTCGACTACATCCAGGCGCTCGTGGAGCACTCGCGGCGCTCCCCGGAGTACACCACCGGACTGTCTCCGCGCGCCGCGCTCGGGCTGCTGCACGCTGCGCGCGCCTGGGCGCTGCTCGAAAACCGCGACAAGGTTGTGCCGGAGGACGTGCAGGCGGTGCTCCCGGGCGTCGCGGGCCATCGCCTGCGGCCAGCGCACGACGGCGCGCGCCAGTCGAGCATCGACAAGGCGAACGGCCTGATTTCCGCAGTGCCTATTCCGTGATGCGGCCGTGAAGCTCGACCGGGTCCTGCAATACTCGCAGGCCTACAATTTCTATCAATGGGTGCGAAAGCGCCATGCACCCGAGCCGGGCGTGGTATTTCTCAGCCAGCGTCGCGTCTACATACTGCCGACGCGCCCCGGCATCACCTTCGGGTGCGTGCTCGTCCTGATGCTCGTCGGGTCGATCAACTACAGCCTGAGCCTCGGCTACATCCTCACCTTCCTGCTCGGGGGGATGGGCGTGGTCTCCATCCTGCACACGTTCCGCAATCTCGCGCATCTCTACGTGAGCGCCGGACGCGTCGCGCCCATTTTCGCCGGTGACTCGGCGCATTTCGAGCTGTTTCTGGAAAGTCGGAGCGATTTCGACCGGCATTCACTCGATTTGCGTTGCCGTGGGGCTACCGTGACCTGCGATGTCCCTGCACGCAGGATAAGCGCGGTGCTGGTGCCCCTCGTGGCCGAACGCCGCGGCTGGCTGCAGCTCGAGCGGATAACAGTGGAAACCCGTTTTCCCCTCGGGCTGATGCGCGCCTGGAGCTATGTCCAGCCCGATATGCGGGCACTCGTCTATCCGCGCCCCGACTCATCTTCGCTGCCCATGACGGTCCCGGTTCCCGACGCGGGCGAGGTGTTCTCAGCGGGTGCAGGGACGGACGACTTCGCGGGCCTGCGGCCTTATCAGGCAAGCGACTCGCCGCGCCACATCGCCTGGAAAGCCTCTGCTCGAAACGAATCCCTGCTTACGAAATTCTTCGCAGGGCAAGCCGCGGCCGAGCTGTGGTTCGACTGGGAACAGCTTCCTCCCGACATGAATACCGAGGCACGTTTGTCGCGCCTTGCGCGCTGGGTGCTGCTCGCCGAAGACCAGGGACTGCGCTACGGACTGAAGCTTCCCGACGCCGGCGTCCCGCTCGGGGGAGGATCCGCGCAGCGGGACCGCTGCCTGAGGGAGCTCGCGCTATTTCGCGTTCCCGAGGTCGACGGGCGGCACATCCATGCCTAGCGCAACCCCGGCGAACACGCTGCCGCTCGCGCCGTTGATGCTGCTGTTCGCGGGCGCGGTGTTGACGATCGCGCCGCATGCGCTCTGGCTGCCTTGGTGGGTCGACGGCGTAGCGGGCGGATTGCTCGTGTGGCGGTTCGGGCTTGCAGTGCGCGGCGGCGCTCTCCCGGCGCGCTGGCTGCTCGCGCTGGTCACTGCAGTCGCCGCGGTCGGCGTCTACCTCTCCTATCGCACGATCATGGGCCGGGACGCGGGCGTGACGCTCATCGTGCTGCTGCTCTCCCTCAAGCTGCTGGAGTCGCGCTCGCGGCGGGATATCTTCATTGCGGCCTTCCTCGTCTACTTCGTCGCGCTCGCCGGCTTCTTCTACTCGCAGAGCATGCAGACCGCGGGGTGGATGCTTGTGACCGTACTCATCAACACCGCGGCGCTGGTCGGTTTCAGTGCCCCGGCGCGTCCGATCGCCGACAACCTGAACACCGCCGGCCGCATGCTCATCGAGGCCGGCCCGGTGATGCTGCTGCTGTTCTTCCTGTTTCCGCGCGTGCAGGGTCCCCTTTGGGGACTGCCCCAGGACGCCTATTCCGGCATTACCGGGCTGTCCGACACGATGTCGCCGGGTTCGATCAGCCAGCTTTCGACTTCCGATGCGATCGCATTCAGGGTGAAGTTCCACGGAGCAGCGCCCCCGCGAAACCGCCTGTACTGGCGCGGGCCCGTGCTGTCGGAATTCGACGGCAAGACCTGGCGCGCCGGGTTTCCGCGCTTGCACCGCGAGTCGCTGCTTGAGGTGCGTGGTGCGCCGATCGACTATGAAGTGACTCTCGAGCCGCACAACCGCAACTGGTTGTTCACCCTGGAGATGCCGGGGCGCATTCCCCCGAATGCGCGGGAAACATCGGATTACCTCGTGCTCTCCCTGCCACCTGTGCGCAGCCGCATCCGCTATGAAGCCCGTTCCTATCTCGACTATCGGGCGACCGCGGGCGCTGACGCAAGGGATCTCGCTCTCGAGCTCAGGCTCCCCCGAGACTCCAATCCCAGGGCGCGCGCGCTTGCGGGTGAGTGGCGGCAGTCCCTCGGCAACGACGCGGCGATCGTCGGGAAAGGTATCGATTTCTTCCGCGCCAGCCGCTTCGAGTACACTCTGCTCCCGCCCCTCCTCGGCACGAACTCGGTGGACGAATTCCTTTTCGATACCAAGCAGGGTTTCTGCGAGCACTTCGCCGCGAGCTTCGTCTTCCTCATGCGCGCGGCAGGCATCCCCGCGCGGGTGGTCACGGGCTATCAGGGCGGCGACATGAATCCGGTGGACGACTACATGGTGGTGCGCCAGGCAGACGCCCATGCGTGGGCGGAGGTCTGGCTCTCGCAAGACGGTTGGACGCGCGTCGACCCGACCGCGGCCGCCTTTCCGATCCGCGTCGAATCCGGCGTCGCCGCGGCGGCGCGCGGAGCAGCCGCGCTGCCGCTTCTGCTTCGCACCAACATCGACTGGCTGAAGGCCCTGCGCAACAACTGGGAAGCGCTCGCCAACAAGTGGAACCAGTGGGTGCTCGGCTACAACCCCGACCGGCAGCGCGAGATCCTCTCCTGGCTCGGCGTGCAGCAGCCGAGCTGGCAGACGATGGCCATGATGCTGTTCTGGAGCGTGGCGGGCGTGCTTCTTCTGATCGCGCTGTGGCTGCTCCGCGGCATTCGGCGCGTGGACCCCGTGCAGGGCGCGTGGCTGCGCTTCTGCCAAAAACTCGCCCGTGCAGGACTCGCGCGCGACGGCGCCGAAGGACCCCTCGACTACGCGGGGAGGCTCGCGCGACGGCTCCCGGGACGCGCGCCCGCGGTGCGTGCGATCGTCCAGCTCTACGTCGAATTGCGCTATGGGTCGCGCGGTGAACGGCATTCGCTCGCCCGCTTGAAGCAGCTGGTGCGGCAGTTCAAGCCGTGAGGGCCCGCGGTCTGGCACATCTGCCGGGCATCGCACTGGCCGCGGCACTCACGCTGCTTGCGCATCAGGCCGCCGCGGAGCCTTCAGGCTATCTGCAGCGCAGTGAGGTCAGGCAATTCATCGGCGAAATGGTGAAGAAACACGCATTCGTCAAGAGAGACCTCAACCGCATATTCAGTCAGGCCCAGTTTCAGCCGGCGATCATCAAGGCGATCACGCAGCCGGTGGAAACCACGATCGCGTCCTGGCAGGCGTACCGCTCGATATTCATCAGCCCGCAACGCCTGGAAGCGGGCGTGCAGTTCTGGACCCTGAACGCGGATCCGCTTGCGCGCGCTGCCGATGAGTTCGGCGTCCCCGCCGAGATCATCGTCGCCATCATCGGCGTGGAGACGATCTACGGACGCAACATCGGCACCTACCGCACAATCGACGCGCTCGCGACGCTCGCATTCGATTATCCGAAGCGCGCCGAATTCTTTCGCGCCGAGCTGGAGAACTACCTTGTCTTCACGCGGCAGGCGCGCATCGATCCGCTGCGCGTTAAGGGCTCCTATGCCGGCGCGATCGGCATCCCGCAGTTCATGCCCGGCACCTACCGACGCTTCGCGGTCGACTACGACGGCGATGGCGTGGCGAATCTCGCCACGAGCGCTGCCGATGCCATCGGCAGCATCGGCAACTTCCTGAAAGCTCATGGCTGGACGCGGGGGGCGCCCATCGCCGCGATCGCCGAAGTCTCTGGGGACGGCTGGAGAAAGCTGCTCAACGCGGGCGTCGTCCCGACCGTCCGCGCCGCCGATCTGGAAAGCTTCGGAGTCAGGCCCGGTTTCTCCCTGCCACCGGATAGTCTGTGCGCGCTGATCGAGCTGGATACGCCGGGCCAGCCCGCTGAAGTCCGCGTCACGCTTCAGAACTTCTTCGTGTTGACGCGCTACAACCGAGCCAATCTCTACGCCGCAGCGGTGCTCGACCTCGCCGCCGAATTGGCGCGGGCGAGGTCGACGCCGCCGCCCGCTCCGGGCAAGGGGAATTCTTGAGCTCCAGCCCGCGGCAATACCGGTACTACGAGTTCGTGATGGCGGCATTTGTCACCGTGCTGATCTGCTCGAACCTTATCGGGCCCGCGAAGATCTGGCACCTCGAATTGCCGCTGATCGGAGAGATCACGCCCGGCGCGGGCGTGCTGTTCTTCCCGATCTCCTATGTGTTCGGCGATGTCCTCACCGAGGTATACGGCTACGCCCGGTCGCGCCGGGTCATCTGGGCGGGCTTCGGCGGCCTCGCGTTTGCCGCGGTGATGGCCTGGACCGTGGTTGCGCTTCCTCCGGCGCCTTTCTGGAAGAACCAGGAGGCCTACGAGATCGCCTTCGGATCAACTTGGCGCATCGCGCTCGCCTCCCTGATCGCGTTTCTGTGCGGAGAGTTCGTCAACTCCTACGTTCTGGCAAAGATGAAGATCTGGACCAGCGGTCGCTGGCTGTGGACCCGGACCATCGGCTCGACGATTTTCGGCGAAGGCGTCGATTCGCTGCTCTTCTATCCGCTTGCATTCTGGGGAAGCGGTCTCATTCCGGACGAACGTCTGGCCCAGATCATGCTCGTACAGTTTCTCTCCAAAGTCGGCGTCGAAGTTGTCTTCACACCGCTCACTTACAAGGTCGTCGGATGGCTGAAACGCGCCGAGAACGAGGACTACTACGACAGGAACACCGACTTCAATCCGTTTACGCTCAAGACATGAACCCGCCCTTCCGGGCGAGCAACTCGAATCGTGGGAGCCCTGACGCGGGGTGGCCGGTGTCCGGAAATCGGGCGTAGAATGAGTTTGATTTGATTCAGGGGGAGTCGGAGTGAGCAGCCGCGGCAACGAGTACGACGTTTCCTGCCGGGTCAACACCACCGATCCCGGGGTCGTCAGCGCGGAAGTCAACCGCATCTACCTCGACCTGTATCCCGGGGCATCGGCCTCGCAGCTTGACCGCGCCTTCAGGGACCTCAGCGCGCTCTACCGCGGAACGCTCCCCGGTTACCACGCCTGCGACACCGCCTACCACGACATCCAGCACGTGCTTGACGTCACGCTCGCCACGGCGCGGTTGATCGACGGCTACGAGCGCGCCAGAATCGGCAAGGAATCGCTAGACGCCGCTATGTTCCGGCTTGGCGTGATCACCGCGCTGTTCCACGACTGCGGCTATATCAGGACTCTGGACGACACGCGCCACAGGAACGGCGGCGAGCTGACCCTGATCCACGTTTCGCGCGGTGCGCGCTTCCTCCGCAATTACCTACCGACGATCGGCATGGCCGACGTCGCGGACATCGCCGCGTCGCTGATCCACTTCACCGGCTACGAAATTCCCGTGTCGCAGATCAGGGTTCCGTCCCTCTCGTACAAGCTGCTCGGCAGCCTGCTCGGCTCGGCGGACATCATTGCGCAGATGTCGGATCGCTGCTACCTGGAGAAATGCCGCGATCGGCTCTATCCGGAGTTCGTCGCCGCCGGAATCGCCCGCAAGCGCCTTCCCGACGGAAGGGAAGAGCTGGTGTATGAATCCGGGCAGGATCTGGTGAAGAAGACCCCGCGCTTCTACCAGAGTGCGTCGCAACGTCTGGACGCGGACCTGGGCGGGACGCACAAGTACGCGAGCGACCATTTCGGCGGACGGCACCTGTACCTGGAGGAGTTGAAGAAGAACATCGAGTTCGCGCGGTCGATCGCCGAGGAAGGCGACCTCACCGTCCTGAAGCGTCAGCCCCCCACCACGATGACGTCGTCCCCGCACTGAGGGGGTCCGTCCCCCTGCTGCGCCGTCCGACGCGCGCTCACGACGAGGGCGGCCGCTCAGGCAGGTATTTCAGCGGATCGACCGGCTTGCCGAGACGCCGGATTTCGAAATGCAGCTTGGTCTGCGGCGAATCCGAGTTTCCGATCTCGGCGATCTTCTGGCCTCGCGCCACGTTCTGCCCTTCCTTTACCAGGATGGTGCTGTTATGGGCGTAAGCGGAAAGATAGGTCTGGTTGTGCTTGATGATCACGAGCTTCCCGTAGCCCCGCAATCCCACTCCGCTGTAGACGACGCGCCCCCCGGCGGAGGCGAACACGGGGTCGCCGACCTTGCCGACAATATCGACGCCCTTGTTCGTCGCCTCGGAATATCCTGCCAGTACGCGGCCTGAGGCCGGCCACATCCACGCTATGGCGTCGGGATCATTGCCGCCTTCCGGCTTCTGGGAAGGCGGCGCCGGGGTGTCGGATTTGGGCAGTGCCGAGGACGGCTGCATGCGCTGGAGCAGCGCAAGATTCTGATCCGAATACGGAAGCTTCATCGCCTTGGGCGAAGTCATCAGAGGCCCGCCTCCCGGCCGCGGCATCTCCGCGAACGGCGGGCGCGGCGCTTCCGCGGGCACCGGCCGTGGCGCCTCGCCGCCCAATGGACGCGTCTCCACGGAACCGGGCGTGGACGCAGGCTGCACACGCACGTCCGCTTCCGGCCGCGCCTGCACCGCCGCCTGCTCGGGAGGCCGCATGTGAAGCACCTGCCCCAACTGCAGAAGCGAAGGATCGGTGATGCCGTTCCACGCGGCGAGTTCTCGGTAGTCGAGACCGTGGTCGAGGGCGATGCTGTAAAGCGTGTCGCCGCGCTTCACCGTGTAGCTGTCGGCACGCTTCTCGGCGGGGAGCACCGCCGCAGAAGGAGGTTTCGCCGCGCCCGGGCGCGTGACCGGCCGCTCGACCACCGGCGCCTGGTACGAACTCGCGCAGCCGGCAAGGAGCGCGACGGCGATCGCCGCGACCCCAGCGCCAAGCGGTCTCACTGCCTGCCGTTTCTCAACGGCACAAAATGCACTGCGTCCAGGCATTTTTCGATCAATCCAGTCGGGGTTCGCTCGACCACGCACAACACCTGCTCCCCGCTTCCGAGTGGGGCGATTATTTTGCCACCCGGCGCAAGCTGCTGCAAAAGCGCGTCGGGGATCTTCGGCATCGCCGCTGCTGCGATGATGCCGTCGAACGGGGCTGCCTCGGGCACGCCATTCGCGCCGTCCCCGTAAACCAGCCGCAGGTTCGGCAGCCGCAGCGATCGCAGATTGGCACGCGCCTTTTCAAGCAATGCTGCAATGCGCTCGACGGAATACACCTGCGCCGCAAGTCGCGCCAGCAGCGCCGCCTGGTAGCCGCATCCCGTTCCGACCTCGAGAACGCGGCCGAGTTTCCTTCCGCCGCGCAGCGCCTCCAGCATGCGCGCGACGATGAAAGGCTGCGAGATCGTTTGCTCGAAGCCGATCGGGAGCGCCGTGTCCTCGTAGGCGCGGCTGGCGAGCGCCTCCTCGATGAAGATGTGGCGGGGAGCCGCGGCCATCGCTTCGAGCACGGCTTCGTCCTTGATTCCCTTGTCGCGCAGCCTCGCCACCATGCGTTCGCGCGTGCGTTGCGAGGTCATGCCGATCCCGCGCGCTTTCGAAGGCATCATCCCGCCCCCGGACGACCACGATCCGCGCTTCCACCGAGCTGTCGGCGGCCGGCGGCATTCGCTTTCTGGATCAGATCCCCAGCGTACGCTGGAGCCCCTCTTCCGCCCTTCAGCGGCCCCTGCTCCCTGCTCATGCCGCCATCCACCACGCCTTGACCATCGCGATCTGCTGCTGGTGGGTGAGATCCATCTGCAGCGGGGTCAGCGACACTCGCTCCGCGGCCAGAGCGTGGAAATCGGTTCCCGAGCCCGCGTCCTGCGCCGGCCCGGCCGCGCCGACCCAGTACACGATTTCGTTGCGTGGCGTCTTCGTCTTGATGACCGGCTCCGCCTTGTGGCGCCTTCCGAGCCGCGTGATCTCGAAGCCCTTGAGGCTTTCGTAGGGAACGTCGGGCACGTTGACATTGAGCAATACCGGCTCAGGCGGCGGCTGTTTTTGAAATCTCGTCACCAGCTCTGCGGCGACGCGGGCTGCCGTTTCGTAGTGCCTGCCGGCCTTGCTGGCGAGCGAAATCGCAAGCGACGGGATGCCGAGCAGATAGCCTTCAGTAGCGGCCGCAACGGTGCCCGAATAGATCGTGTCGTCGCCCATGTTGGCGCCGAGATTGATGCCCGAGATCACCATGTCGGGGAGATCGTCCAGCAGCCCGGTGACGGCGAGATGCACGCAGTCGGTCGGCGTGCCGTTGACCGACAGGAAGCCGTTGGCGGACTTGCGCACCGTGAGCGGCCGGTCGAGGGTGAGCGAATTGGAGGCGCCGCTCCTGTCGCGCTCGGGCGCGACGACGGTTACCGTGGAGAGCGGGGCGAGCGCTTCTGCGAGGATCGCAATGCCGGGCGCGAAGTACCCGTCGTCGTTGCTGAGCAGAATGCGCATTGGGGTCCTGCGAATTATAGCGCGCGCTTCAGCGCCGCGCCGCTGCGAGCACGCCTCTCACGTCCCCGACCGCGGAAAGAGCGCGCCGTAGCCGGCCAATGTCCTCGACTTCGACCGTGAAGTGCATCAAAGCGATGCTGTCGCGCGTCTGAGTCTTCGCCGCGATCACATTCATCTTCTCGCGCGACAGCGCCTCCGTGACGTCGCGCAGCAGCCCCTGGCGGTCGTTGCCCCGAACCACGATATCCACCGCATAGACCTGGCCGGTGCGCTCGCCCCATTCGGCGCTGATCAGGCGCTCCTGATGACGTGCGGCGAGCCGCGCGAGGCTCGCGCATTCGCGCCGGTGCACCGAGACCCCGCGTCCCTTGGTGACAAAGCCCGTGATGCGGTCTGGCGGCGCCGGCTTGCAGCAACGCGCGAGCTGCGTAAGCAGCCTGTCCACGCCGACGACAAGAATCCCGCCAGGCGCCGCCCGCTCTTTCGCCCTGCGCGGCAGCGCTTTCGCCGGCTTGGCGGGCCCCGCCTCGCCGCGCAACGCGGTCTGCAGCTGGCGCGGGCCGACTTCCTCGCGCGCCACGGCGGCGAACAGGTCCTCGGGCGCGGCGAAGCCGAGGCGTCCGGCGAGTTCCTGCAGGTTTGCCGAGCGCTTTCCCTCGCGTTGCAGCTCGCGTTCCACCGTCGCGCGTCCCACGCTGACGAGGTTTGCCAGTTCCTGGCTGTTGAACCACTGGCGCACCTTGTTGCGTGCGCGCGGGCTCTTGATGTAGCCGAGCGCAGGATTGAGCCAGTCCCGGCTGGGTCCGCCGGATTTCGCCGTGATGATCTCCACACGCTCGGCGTTTCTCAGTCGGTAGTCGAGCGGCACCATTGCGCCGTTCACTTTGGAACCGCGGCAGCGGTGACCGATGTCGGTATGCAGGGCGTAGGCGAAATCCACGGGCGTCGCGCCTTGCGGGAGATCGATCACCCGCCCTTGAGGCGTGAGGACGTAGACATTGTCGTCGACCGCCGCCTGTTTGGACTGGTCGACCCAGTCGGAGGCGTCCACGATCTCGTCGCGCCAGGCGAGCATCTGCCGCAGCCAGGCGATCTTCTCGTCGAACGCATGGTCCTTGCCGCCGGCGCGCCTCACGCCTTCCTTGTAGCGCCAGTGCGCGGCCACGCCCAGCTCGGCGTCGCGATGCATCTCGTGGGTGCGGATCTGCACCTCCAGCGCCTGTCCTTGCGGTCCGATCACCGCGGTATGCAGCGAGCGGTACAGGTTGGCCTTGGGCCGCGATATGTAGTCGTCGAATTCCCTGGGGATCGGCGCCCAAAGGTTGTGCACCACTCCGAGTGCCGTGTAGCAGTCCTTGACGTCGTCCACCAGGACGCGCAGACCGCTGACATCGTGGATATCGGCGAAATCGAGGTTCTTCGCGCGCATCTTGTTGTAGATGCTGTACAGGTGCTTCGGACGCCCGGTGATCTCCGCCTTCAGCCCCGCTGCGGCGAGCTCGTCCGCGAGCTCGCCGATCGCCTGCGAGACCAGACTCTCGCGCTCGCCGCGCCTGGCGTCGAGCTTTGCTGCAATCTCCTTGTAGAGCTCGGGCTCGAGATAACGGAAGGACAGGTCCTCCAGCTCCCATTTGAGCTGCCACACCCCGAGCCTGTTGGCGAGCGGCGCGTAGATGTCGAGCGTCTCCCGCGCCACCGACCTGCGCTCCGCCTCGGGCGCGCGCGCGAGCCAGCGGAGCGTCTGCGTGCGGCTCGCAAGGCGAAGCAGCACGACACGTATGTCCTCTACCATCGCGAGCAACATCTTGCGCAGGACTTCCGCCTGCGGCCCGGGATCCTTGCCGGAGGCGGCGGCCCGGAGTACCACCCGCAACTGATTCAACCGGGTGATGCCGGCAACGAGCATGGCGACCGTTGCGCCGAACGAGGACTCGAGCTTCTCCTCCGCGTCAGACAGGTACGCGGGTACGGCAAACAAAAGCCCGGCCGCGCGGGCCTCGCCGTCGAGCTTCAACTCCGCCACGTTCCGCGCGAGACCGAGGGCGTGCGCCTGTGCCGGCTCCCCGGTGCTGAGCGTCGCAGCACCGTATGCGTTCGCGGAAAATTCAAGGGCGTGCGCGAGCATGCGGCGTTCTTCGTCCGAGAGCCCCGCATTCAGTACATCGCCGGGGCCGGTTGCCCGGGTGTCGAATCGCGGGGTGCTGACCATGGAGACTTCAGAGTGTAGCGCACAGGCTAGCGCGAGAGAGGCCGCTCGCTGATAATGCGCGTTTTCAAGGGGGCGCTGCATGCCTGCCGCCTTGCCGGATTCGCGCTGATGCTCGGCGGCTTCCTGCTGAATTCGAGGCGATGATGGGTTTCCTGCGCGACTGGCGGCGCAAGCGCGCGCTGAAGAACCGACACATCGACCCGGCCCTGTGGACGCGCGTTGCTTCCCGGCTGTCGTTTCTCCGCGGCCTCTCGGACGAGGAGGCTGCGCGCCTCAAGGTGCTCGTGGTCCTGTTCCTCGCGGAAAAGGAGATGCACGGAGCGCGCGGCCTCGAGCTGACCGACGAAGTGCGCCTGTCGATTGCGATTCAGGCCTGCCTGCCGATCCTCAACCTCGGACTCGACGTCTACGGGGGTTGGGTCGGCGTCGTCGTCTATCCGGGCGAATTTCGCGTGCGCAAAGAGGAGATGGACGAGGACGGCGTCGTGCACAGCTTCGAGGAGGAGCTCGCCGGCGAAGCCTGGCCGGGCGGTCCGGTCATCCTCTCTTGGGAAGACGTCGCGCTCAAGGAGCGCGGCTACAACGTTGTCATCCACGAGTTTGCCCACAAGATTCATATGGACGGCGGAGGAGACGACAGTTTCCCCGCCTCGCGCCCGGGAATGGACGCGGCCAAGTGGCGGGCCACCCTGGAGAAATCCTACCAGCGCTTCTGCAACGAAGTCGATTCCGGCCGGGCCACGTTCATCGATCCCTACGCCTCCGAGCATCCGGCGGAGTTCTTCGCGGTCGTGAGCGAGGCGTTCTTCACCGAGTCAGCCGTGCTCGATCGCGACTGGCCGGAGTTGTACCGTCAGCTCGCGCTCTTCTACCGGCAGGACCCCGTGGGAAGGTAGGGCCCAGGTGTCTGGAATCGCACGCCTCGAAGATAACTTAACTCAATGGAATCAATATAGTAAGTTACGTGGCTCCAGTAGAAGCCCTCGTTGGCCCAGATCGTCTTGCTCAAACTGCAAGAGTGGAGATAGTATGCAGTTACTTGGTATTAGTGCACGAGCCCTGCGGTAATAATGCACAAACCGGCTCGGTACTAATACACACCTGACCAGCAACTGGCAAGGGCGCATAGGCCGTAGTCAAAAGGCGGCGCATGGTGCGGTCAGTGTTGCTGAGAGAAGTCTTTGCTGGTGGTAAGGGCCTCGGGGGGTTTAGCGGCCGTGAAGCCGTTAGGTGCGCCAGACAATCCGTGCCGCCGCGTGATGTTCCGCACGTTCGCGGTGGGCATTTTCTCTGCAGCTGGAGAGGCGGCGGCGCGCAGCCTGCCGGAGGCGCCGCTCAGGAATTTCTCCGTCGGAAAATCAATACAGCGCATCTCGGGACGGGTGCTGGTGAACGGCCGCCCGGCTACACTGGCTACGCCGATCAACACCGGCGACACCGTCGAGGTGGCGGACGAGGCCGAGGTGGTATTCGTGCTTGGTTCGGAAACTTTCATCCTGCGAAACGGCAGCCGCGCGGTAGTGGGCGCACCGCGTTCGCCGCTCAAGGACGTGTTACGCGCGGTGGCGGGCCAAGCCACCGACATCAAGGACACGCAGGCGCGGATCTCCGTCGCCTCGGCCACCATCGGCATTCGCAACTGAGGCGGTTCTCCGGACCCGTGCTCGCTCTCGACGTCGGCATGCGCTGACGCCGAGGAATCCCCATCCGGCGACCCGGTGCATTGACGAAGATCGGGGACTCTCGCAGAATCGCAGCGCTTCCCTTCCAGAGGAGGTCGTCGTGACGGCACTCTCCGCGCTGTGGCTCCCCATCCTCACCTCGACGGTGATCGTGTTCGCCGCGAGTTTCGTGATCCACATGGCCTTGCCCTGGCACAGGAGCGACTACCCCAAGGCGCCCAACGAGGAGAAGCTCATGGAGGCGCTGCGTCCGCTCGCTCCGCCGCCGGGCGACTACATGATCCCGCGCGCTTCGAGCATGGAGGAGATGCGCTCGCCCGGGTTCGCCGAAAGGATGAAGAAGGGCCCGGTGATGATCTTCACTGTGAGGCCGAACGGCCCCTTCTCGATGGGCAAGAACCTCGTGCAGTGGTTCATCTACTGCGCCGTGGTCGGCTTCTTCGCCGCCTACGTCGCGAGCCGCGCCCTGCCTTCCGGCGCGCACTACCTCCGCGTCTTCCAGTTGGTCGGGGCGACCGCGTTCGTCGCGTACGCGCTCGCTCTCTGGCAGATGTCGATCTGGTACGGCCGCTCGTGGAGCACGACCGTCAAGGCGACGGTCGACGGCTTGGTCTACGCGCTTCTCACTGCCGGGACCTTCGGCTGGCTGTGGCCGCGCTAGGCAGGGAATGAGCGTCCGCCGCGCCGCCGCGCTCGGCCACGGCCTTCTCGCTTTGGCGCTGCTCGCCGCCTGCGGGCAGGCGCCGGTGAAGGAAACGCCCGCCTATCCGACCGGCCCGAGGATCGATCTGGCGAATTCCGCGCTGGTCAGGCAGGAGCTCTACACGCAATACCGGCAGTGGAAGGGCGCGAGGTACGAAGTCGGCGGATTGTCCAGGCGCGGCATCGACTGCTCCGGCTTCATGTACGTCACCTTCAAGTCGAAGCTCGGGATCGTGCTCCCCAGATCGACCGAGCTGCAGGCGCAGTCAGGGGAAGCCGTGAGCCGTAGCGCCTTGCGGACGGGGGATCTGGTTTTTTTCAAGACCGGAATATTCATCCGGCACGTCGGCGTCTATCTCGAGCGCGGCCGGTTCCTGCACGCCTCGACCAGCCATGGCGTCATGATCTCGGAGCTGGGTGACGTGTACTGGAAGTCGAGATACTGGAAGGCCAGAAGAATCGCTTCATGACGAGCCATTCCGGTCCCGGTTCCTAGCGGTCCCCAAGCAGAAAATCGCGCACGATCGCGATCTGGTCGGCGTGGATCAAGGTCGGCGCGTGGCCCACGCCGGGAATCTCGACGAGCTTCGCGCGCGGGCCGCGCTCGGTCATCCTCTTCGCGGTCTCCCGCGTGAGCAGGTCGGACTGCTCCCCGCGCAG
>DATBLP010000114.1:0-2443 GCA_036555245.1 Burkholderiales bacterium | reverse complement strand
CACCCTTTCGCAACTGCGCGACCGCTTCATAGCGCCGGACTGGCACCCTCGCGAATATCCGGCGATGCCCGAGGTCGTTCGACAGGGCCGCAAACCGGCCGTGTCCGCTTGCGGCTTCTGCCACCGGGCGAGCGGCACCGGGGGCCCCGAGAACGCGAACATCGCTGGTTTGCCGCGTGCGTACATCGTGCGCCAGATGCAGGACTACCGGAGCGGCGCGCGCTCCACGGCAGTCGCAAAGCGCGCACCGACTGCCTTGATGATCGCCGCAGCCAAGGCCGTCACCGACGCCGAAGTCGAAACCGCAGCGGCCTATTTCTCCACGGTCAAACCGGTTGCGCTCATTCGCGTCCAGGAGTCAGAGACCGCCCCGCAGACCTTCATTGCCAACTGGTTCTTTGCGGCTTTGCCGGGCGGGGGAACCGAGCCCCTCGGCCAGCGTATCGTCGAAGTGCCGGAGCACCTGGAGCAGTTCGAGGCGCGCGACCCGCACGCCCACTTTGTCGCATACGTGCCCCCGGGAAGCGTCGCGCGGGGTGAGGCCCTCGTGAAAACAGGTGCGGGCAGGACGGTGCCATGCGCAGCGTGTCATGGCGCGAATCTCAAGGGCATCGATGACATTCCGCCGATCACCGGCCGTTCGCCGACCTACGTGGTGCGTCAGCTCTTCGAGATCAAGACCGGCGTCCGCCGGGGCGCAAAAGCCGATCAGATGCTGCCCACGGTCGCGAACCTGTCCGTGGACGACATGATCGACCTCGCCGCTTATCTGGCGACACAGGCGCCTTGAACGGGTCTCGCCCCGTGTGCCGAGCCTGAGGCGACTGTCTCTCTGCCTGCCGGGCGGATACCTCTGAGAAGGAGGGGAACTTCGCGCAACCCGACCTGGCTCGGGGCGTGCTCTTGACGATGGCATAGCACGAGCGCAGTCTCCGCGCGACGGGCACACGTCGGGAGGAGGTATTCCGTGGGTAGCGAACCCCGCGATGCGAAAAGGAGCTGGTCACAGGGATCCTTGATTTTCGTTTCAACAATCTTCATTGCCACACTCACACTGATTGGATCAGCAGGCGCTTCCGCAGCGTCGTCCGGCTACCCGGAGCGGCCGGTGCGCTTCATCATAGGATTTCCACCGGGCGGCGCGCCCGATCTCACCGCGCGCGTCGTGGGCCAGGCGCTGAGTGAAGCATGGGGTCAGCCAGTCATCGTAGATAGCAGGGTCGGCGCTGCAGGCAACGTCGCGGCATCGGACGCCGCCAAGTCGACGCCCGACGGCTATACGCTCCTGCTCAGCGGCGACGCAGCCATGACAACAAATGTGTCGTTGTATGAGAAGCTGCCATACGAACCCCTGAGAGATTTCAAGCCGATTACTCTGGTAACGACGGCAACCAACGTCTTGGTAGTCCACCCTTCCGTGCCAGCGCGCAACCTGCAGGAACTCATTGTCCTAGCAAGATCGCAGCCGGGAAAGCTGAGCTACGCCTCGGCGGGCAGCGGTACCTCGCAGCACTTGGCCGGCGAGTTGCTCAAGAGCATGGCCGGCATTGAGATTGTGCACGTTCCTTACCGGGGTGCGACATTCATACTGGATGTGTTAGCGGGCCGCGTGCCGATAGGATTTCCCAATACCGTGATCTCGCTTTCATATCTCAACGACGGGAAGTTGCGAGGCCTCGCAGTAACCTCGCTCAAGCGCTCGGCCATCCTTCCAGAGGTTCCGACCCTTTCGGAATCCGGTCTTTCGGGTTTTGAGGCGATCGCATGGTTTGGACTGTTGGCTCCCGCGGGCACGCCCGACGTGATCGTTCGCCAAGTGCACCGAGATACGCTCAAGGTGCTTGCATCGGCCGATGTACGTTCCAGGCTCGCTGGCGCTGGCCTCGAAGTTGTCGGAAGCTCGCCAGGGGAATTCGCGGCTCGAATCAAAGAAGAAATCCTGCGGAAGGGAAGACTCATCAAGGCGTCACGCGCAAAGCCGTATTGATGAGATGTTGTGCACGTGGGGCGCGATGCCTAACCGCGTGGTCGAAAGCGATGCCATAGCGGGCGCGCTTCAGCACGGTTGTTAACGTCCGCTTCGGGTCGAGGGGGTCCTTTTCGTCACGTGTTGACGCCCAACGTCCGCGATGACGCGCGCCCGGAAGCGCGCAGCGCTTTCTGGCGTCGCGGTCGATCGCGTGGTTAGGCGTCATGATGGTGTAAGCCGCTATGTCGAGTACTCCCATGTCCAGGTCGCCGCGCCATCGAGTTTGCGAATGCGAACGCCTTTCAATACAGCGGGCTCGAAGTTGGTTGCGTTTACTGCGACAGGATAGCCACGACCCTTTCTTCTGTACTTGTAGTGTGTGACGCAACCGCACCGCTTCCATCGGAAGTAGGAGCGCACCCTACCTCTCCAAGAATACTTGGATAATCCGCCGTGGGGGGCCTCAAGGCGAAC
>DATBLP010000113.1:0-3010 GCA_036555245.1 Burkholderiales bacterium | reverse complement strand
CCAGAAGGCGACGGGCTGCAGCAACACGGCCTGCGACAACCTCGAGGCGACCTCCTACCTGGTCGGCGGCAGGTATCTGCTCTCGAAGCGGACCGCGGCGTACCTCACGTACAACGCGACCACCAACAAGGACAACCAGGTTCTCGACTACGGCGCAGCCGGCATCACCTCAGCGGCCCAACCGCTTCCCGCGGGCGCCGATCCGAAGGTCATCGCCCTCGGTGTGATCCACAACTTCTGATCCGGCAATATCGGTCAGTAGTAGTCTAGCTACTCAAACGGGCACCTTCGGGTGCCCGTTTTTTTTGCCTGCCGCGCCGGCGCGGGGTAACATCCGGGAACATCTTCCTTCCAAAATTCCACACGTGTATGGCTACGGCCATCGACAACCTTATCGTCGAGATCGATAAAGCGGTGCGCGCGGTCGCCGGCGTACCGGAGTCGGCCCGCGCCATGCCTCGCGCCGCCGAAGAATCCGCGCTGGACGAATCCGAGCGGCGCCACGCCGCGGCGCTCATGCGCGTCAACCACTGCGGCGAAGTCTGCGCCCAAGCGCTCTACCAGGGGCAGGCCCTGGCGTCCTCAAGCGAAAACATCAAAGCAGCGCTTGCGAAGGCGGCGCGCGAGGAAGCCGATCACCTCGCCTGGAGCGCGCAGCGCATCGGCGAGCTCGGCGGCCGCACGAGCGCGCTCAATCCGCTTTGGTACGCGGGCTCGCTCGCCATCGGTTATGCGGCCGGCAGGCTCGGCGACGCGTGGAATCTGGGATTCCTCGCCGAGACCGAGAAGCAGGTCGAGCAGCACCTGCAGGGACACCTCGAACGCCTGAATCCCTCGGATGCGACCACGCGGGCAGTCATCGAAACGATGCAGCGCGAGGAGGCCGGGCACGCGAAAACGGCGGAAGCACTGGGCGCGCGCGAGCTGCCCGCGCCCGTCAAGTGCGCAATGCGCGCGCTCGCGCGCGTGATGACCACGCTTTCCTACCGGCTGTAGGAACCCGCGCGGTCCTTCGCGTTACGGATTCTCGACGATTTCGTAGTCGTGCGTGATCGCGGCCGTCTTGCCGAGCATGGCCGAAGCCGAGCAGTACTTGCCGTGCGACAGCTTGATCGCGCTCTCCACCGTCGAACGTTTCAATTCCTTGCCGCGCACGACGAAATGCATGTGGATCTTGGTGAATACCTTGGGATCGGTCGCCGCGCGCTCGGCGCTCAGCCTGACTTCGCAGCCCGAGACTTTTTGCCCGCTCTTCTTGAGGATCACCACCACGTCGTAAGCGGTGCAGCCGCCCGTGCCCGCCAGCACGGTTTCCATCGGCCGCGGCCCTAAATTCCGCCCTCCGCCCTCGGGCGCGCCATCCATCACGAAGGCATGGCCAGACTCGGATTCTGCAACGAAGCTCATGCCTTCGGGTCCGATCCACCTAACTGTGCATTCCATTTCGTCTTTCGCTTTTGTCCGAGCTGACCATGCATTATATTGAATATATTGGCGTTTCAAGGGCGCATCCGCAGGACTCTCGCTTCCATGGCGCGCCGCACAAAATATCTTGCATTGCACCAATTCCATCGGCATAATGGTGGCTGTTAGGGGCCTCATGCAATTTCTTCTGAGCGCCCCGCAGCTTAGTCTCCTCCACCCTCCTCCTTTGGTGGATCTTGCGCAACCCCTTCGGGGTTGCGCTTTTTTTTGTGGAGCAGGTGTTTGACACTTCGGTACTTCTTCAATAAAATCACGCCCTTCCGTCGCGATTTACACTAGGGAATTCTTGAGCCATGAGCACCTTTGCCGCAAAGCCCCATGAGGTAAAGCGCGAATGGGTTCTGATCGATGCCAGTGGCAAGGTTCTCGGGCGCCTCGCCGTTGACATCGCCCGGCGCTTGCGCGGCAAGCACAAGCCGGAATTTACCCCGCACGTCGACACGGGCGATTACATCGTCGTCGTGAATGCGAGCAAGCTCCGTATCACCGGAAGCAAGGCCGAACAAAAGACCTACTATCGTCACAGCACCTACCCCGGCGGAGTGTACGCGACGACTTTTGCGAAGATGCAAACGAGATTTCCGACCCGCGCGTTGGAGATCGCAGTGAAAGGCATGCTGCCCAAGGGACCGCTCGGCTACGCCATGCTCAAGAAGTTGAAGGTATACGCCGGAAGCGACCACCCGCACGCTGCCCAGCAACCCAAGACACTGGAAATCAAATCATGATCGGCGACTTCTACTATGGTACCGGGCGGCGCAAGAGCGCGGTCGCCCGGGTGTTCATCAAGCGCGGCAAGGGCGAATTCGTGGTCAACGATCGCCCCGCCAACGAATATTTCGCCCGTGAGACGGGCCAGATGGTCGCGCGTCAGCCTCTTGCGCTCACCGACAACCTCACCCAGTTCGATGTCATGGTGAATGTATCGGGCGGAGGCGAATTCGGACAGGCGGGGGCGGTGAGGCACGGCCTTACGCGAGCATTGATCGAATACGACGCGTCGCTGAAACCCGTTCTGAGCAAGGCCGGACTTGTGACCCGCGACGCGCGCGAGGTGGAGCGAAAAAAGGTCGGTCTGCACAAGGCACGAAAGCGCAAGCAATACTCCAAGCGCTGATGCGGTTGGAGCCTGGCGTGGGAAAGCCGCCCAAGGGCGGCTTTTTTGTTTAGGTCTCCAGGCGCCGGAGTGAATCGCAACGGACCCGGTGCAGCACGCGACTCCGGGGTTTCTGAAGGCGGCAGAGCGAGATGAAGACGATCAAGGTCGGCATTGTGGGCGGCACCGGCTACACCGGGATCGAGTTGCTGCGCATTCTCGCTCGCCATCCGCAAGTCGAGCTCGCGGTGATCACTTCGAGAAAGGAAACCGGACTGCGCGTGGACGAGCTTTTTCCCAGCTTGCGCGGCGCGGTGACGCTCGCCTTCTCGGACCCCGCAAAAGTCGATCTGGGCCGCTGCGACGTGGTGTTTTTTGCGACACCCAATACCGTTGCAATGGGGCAGGCCAAGGCGCTCCTCGAATCCG
>DATBLP010000112.1:0-9860 GCA_036555245.1 Burkholderiales bacterium | reverse complement strand
GACCGAAACTCGCCAGCAACTCCTGAAAAGTCACCTTGTCCTTGCTGTTCGAAAACGTCGCGCCCTCGAAACCGAATCCGATCGCCGTCGAGGGACAGGGTTGGGTCTTGTCCAGCCAGAGCAGGCTGGCCTCCGGATCGATAAAACGCCTGATCAACCAGGCCGAGGCGAGCCGGTCCGCCCAGAGGGGTTTGCGCGTGGCCCAGACGCGTTTGAAGTAGTAGCGCCCGGTCTGGGTTACGCGGCCGGACCTCGGCGCCTCCGGAAACATCATCTTGCGCACTTCGGCTTCCGTGTCGCGCAGCGCCTGCTCGACCCTTTCCTTGGCGGGCGACGGAAAGAAGTCGAGTGCGCTGATTGCCTCGAACTCCCGGCGCTGCTTGTTGAGAATGCGGGCTATTGCGCTCGGCTCCGAAATCCCGAATCCGGCGCGCAGACCTTCGATGATCTTGATCAACTCTTGGTATTTTCCCGTACGGTCGAACAGCGAGCGGAACGCCTTTTCCTGATTGGCGTCGCAGCTTGTTACTTGCAGCAGGTGGGCAGTGCCGTTAATGCGTGCCATGTGCTGCGACAGCCGCCGCAGTCCCTGGCGGTTGACCGGGTTGTCGGGAAGCACGAACACGCCCTCGCGCAACACCGCGCATCCAAGGGAATCGAGAGTGCGCAATACGCGCATCCGCGCTGCCGGATCATCGGTCGGGAGACTGGCGACATACACGAGCCATGTTGAATTGGGCGGCAGCGACTGCTTGTCTTTGGCCAACGCAGCTCCTTCTTAGATTGCGCATGCCTGACGGCGTCCCCAGTTTAAGTATGGCCAACCGATTAGGCAACCCGCCCGAAGGCGGGCACTTCCGACACGCCGCGGTCGCCCGCACGGCTTCGTCGGCATTTCGGTATATTAGTGCCTGGTCTCAAACGGCGAGCAAGCGGCAATGACACAATTCGACAAAGATCTTGACGTGCGCGGCCTGAACTGCCCGCTCCCCATTCTGCGCGCGAAGAAGGCATTGACCGGCATGACCAGTGGTCAGGTACTGCGGGTACTCGCTACCGATCCGGGCTCGGTGAAGGATTTCCAGGCGTTTGCAAAGCAAACTGGCAACGAGCTGCTGTCGCATGCGGAAGCCGGCCAGGTCTTTACCTTCCTCCTGAAGAGGAAATAGGTAGTAACAGCGTCTGTGAGTCGGGGGCGCTCTGGCGACGCGAGCTCTCTAGCCTACCGTTGCGGCGCCTGTATGATTCCCCGCTTCATATAGATCGGGCGCACGGCGCCGGCCCAGCTCTTGAAGCCCAGCGCGAATGCGCCTCCGGCGAGTGCTGCGATCGTCCCGCAGACTGCGAGCGCCCGGTTGGCGCCGATCGCTTCGGCGAGGGCGCCCGCCATGAAATTCCCGATCGGTGCAAAACCGACAAAACACATCACGTACATGCTGATGATCCGGGCGCGCCTGTCTTCCTCTGCGAGGGTCTGCAGGATGGTATTGATCGACGCCGCGGTTACCACGAGTCCGGCGCCGAATACGGCCAGAAGCGCGAGCGACAGCCAGAGTATCCCCGAGAGGGAGAACCCGACCAAGGCAGCACCGGCCAGAACGGCGGTTGCACATACCACGCGGCCAAGGCCTCGCACCGAGCTGCGCGTTGCCAGGGCGAAGGTACCGGCGACGGCGCCCAGGCCCACTGAGCCGATGAGAAACCCGAATGTCCTCGAATCCCCGCCGAAAGTCTCGGCCGCGAATATCGGCATCAACGACGACCACGGGGCTGTGAAGAACCCTATTGCCGCGAGAAGCAGCAAAAGGCGGCGTGTGCCCGTAAAGCCGAATGCGTAGCCGAAGCCCGATGTGAGCTGGCGCCACCATCCGGCTCCGGCGGGGGGGAGCTCGCGCGGCCTGATTCTGACGACCAAATAAGTTGCGATGATGGCAAGATAGGCCAGAGCGTTTGCAAGGAAGCACCAGGCTTCGCCGAACGCTGCGAGCACCACGCCGGCAAGCGATGGTCCCACAAATCGCGTTGCCTGGAACAGCATTGATTGCAGCGCGATTGCGTTGGGTAGATCTTCCCTGTGCTCGATCAGCTCCAGAAGGAACGCCTGGCGCGTCGGAGTTTCGAAGGAGTTGATGATCCCGAGGAAAAGAGCAAGCGCGATCACGTGCTGGACCTGCACCAGTCCGAGGAAGGTTACCGACGCCAGCGCGAGAGCCTGTATGGCGGCGAGCGATTGGATCACGATCAGCAGGCGTCGGCGGTTGACCCGGTCGGCCCAGACGCCTGCAATGGGCGAAAGAAACAGCATGGGCAGCTGCTGCGCTCCGGCGGTGACGCCGAGAAGCAGTGCGGAGCCGGTGAGCCGGTACACCAGCCAGCTCGTCGCCACGGTCTGCATCCAGGTGCCGAGCAGCGAGAAGCCCTGCCCGGCGTAAAAGACGCGGAAGTTCCTGGAGCGAAAAGCTCGTAGGGCGGGTATCACAGATCGGGCAACCGGCTCAGTCCTTGAGCTTCTCGAGCTGAGGCCTCAGCTTCTCCAGCGTTGCTCCGAACGTGGCAAGGCGTTCCTTACGTTGGGCCACTACCGCTGCCGGGGCGCGCTCGGCGAACTTCGGGTTGGCGAGTTCGGCGTTCGCCTTGGCAATTTCGGCTTCGATGCGGGCGATCTCTTTGGCGAGCCGCAGACGTTCGACCGTGACATCGATTTTGACGTCGAGTCTGATGCGGAGTGGATTAACCACAGCGATTGGTGCCGGCGAGTCATGCAATCTGTCGACGAAGCGCAGGTCCGACAATCTCGCCAAAGTCTTCAGGTAGGGGCTCAATGATTCGGCGCCTATGGCCGGACTGTCACCATCAATCGATGCCATTACCTTCTCCGCTGGCGACAGTCCCATCTCGCTGCGCAGGGACCGGCACGCGTCGGTAAGGCCTTTCAGGACCGCAATGCGGGTCGTAGCGGCAGGTGCCCGCCTGCTGATATCCGCTTGGGGAAAAGGCTGCAACATGATGCTAGGGCCAATCTTGCCAGCAAGCGGCGCGACCTGCTGCCAAAGTTCCTCAGTGATGAACGGTATGATGGGGTGCGCCAGTCGCAGGATCGCCTCGAGCACACGCACGAGTGTACGGCGCGTCGCCCGTTGCTGTGGCTCATTTCCGGTGGAAAGCTGCACCTTTGCCAACTCGACATACCAATCGCAGTATTCGTTCCATACGAATTCATAGATGGCGCGGGCCGCGTTGTCAAAGCGATATTCGGCGAAGCCCCGCTCGACCTCCTCTTCGGCGTCCTGAAGCGCGGCGACGATCCACTCGTCCGGGAATGAGGGTTTGAGTGGCAGCGATTCATCCAATCCGGTGTCCTTGCCGTCACAGTTCATGAGTACGAAGCGCGTCGCGTTCCACAGCTTGTTGCAGAAATTCCGGTAGCCTTCGCAGCGGCTTAAATCGAAGTTGAGCGTGCGCGCAAAAGTGGCGAGCGAAGTGAACGTGAACCTCAGGGCGTCGGCGCCGAAGGAGGGGATGCCTTTCGGGTAGTGCACGCGAACATACTTTTCGATCTTCGCTTTGTGCTCGCTGCGCAGCAAGCCTGTCGTAGATTTGTCGACTAATGCGTCTATGGTGATGCCGTCAATCAGGTCGATCGGGTCGAGCGTGTTGCCCTTCGACTTCGACATCTTCTCGCCATCGGCATCGCGCACGAGGGCGTTGATGTACACATGCTCGAACGGCACCTTGCCGGTAAAATGCAACGTCATCATGATCATCCGTGCGACCCAGAAGAAGATGATGTCGAAGCCGGTGACGAGCACCGCCGAGGGAAGGTAGCGCTCGAGTTCCGGCGTTTTCTCCGGCCAACCCAGGGAACTGAAGGGCACCAGTGCTGAAGAGAACCAGGTGTCAAGCACATCGTCGTCGCGCTTCAGCGTGCCACGATAGCCATTCGCCGCGGCCTGCTTCTTTGCTTCGTCCTCGCTGCGAGCGACATAGATGGTGCCCTGCTCGTCGTACCACGCTGGAATCTGGTGGCCCCACCAGAGCTGACGTGAGATGCACCAGTCCTGAATGTTCTCAAGCCACTGGTTGTAAGTGCTAGTCCAGTGTTCTGGGAAGAACTTCACTTCGCCCGTGGCGATCGCATCGAGACCGCGCTTCGCGAGCCCATCCATCTTCACGAACCACTGGTCCGTGAGCATCGGCTCGACGATCTCGCCGGTGCGGCCGGAGCGCGGCACGCGCAGTTTGTAGGGTTTTTCCGAAACTAGGAAACCCTGCGTTCCTAAGTCCACAACGACTTTCTTTCGACCCTCAAAGCGATCGAGGCCCGCGTACGCTATTGGCATGAGTCGCGGCTGTGTGCTGCCTACGCCAGTCATATATCTGCCGCTCGCGTCGAACGGACCCTTGCTGGGAGTCGAGCGGCCCTGCGTTAGTCTTTCCGACGTTGAAAGCCAAAACTCGCTACCATCTGGCATCCAGAGGGACGGCGCACGAGACATGCTTCCGTCGAGATCCAGAATACGAAGTAGCGGGAGTGTATGGCGCTGCGCCACCGCGTAGTCATTGAAATCATGCGCCGGAGTGATCTTCACGCAGCCGGTGCCGAACTCCGGATCGACATAGTCGTCGGCGATCACCGGAATCGTGCGCCCAGTGAGGGGCAATTTCACCCGCTTGCCGACCAGCTTGGTGTAGCGCTTGTCTTTCGGATTCACCGCGACCGCGACGTCGCCCAATATGGTTTCCGGCCGAGTCGTGGCGACTGCCACGCTTCCGGGCCCGTCCTCGAGCGGATAACGGATCTCCCAGATCTTGCCGTCCTCCTCCTCGCTGTCCACCTCTAGGTCGGACACGGCGGTGCCCAGAACCGGGTCCCAGTTGACCAGCCGCTTGCCGCGGTAGATCAGACCTTCCTCGTGAAGGCGAACGAATACTTCGACCACGGCGCGCGACATGCGCTCGTCCATGGTGAAGTAGCCCGATTTGTGACCCTCGGTGTCCGAAAAACTCCAGTTCGCGGACGCTCCGAGGCGCCGCATTTGGCGCGTGATGGTCGATCCGGATTCCTGCTTCCAATCCCAGACGCGCTTTACGAACGCCTCACGGCCGAGGTCGTGCCGCCTTTTTCCTTCGGCTTCCAGCTGCCGCTCCACGACTATCTGTGTAGCAATCCCGGCGTGGTCCGTCCCGACCACCCAGTTGGTGTCGAACCCGCGCATGCGGTGGTACCGGATCAACGCATCCATCAGCGTCTGCTGGAAGGCGTGACCCATGTGCAGGGTGCCGGTGACATTCGGCGGCGGTAGCTGGATGCAGTAGGCCCTACGACCTGCGTCACCGGATTGCGCGAAGTAGCCGCTGGACTCCCATAGGGAATACCAGCGCTTTTCGACCGCGTGGGGTTCAAAAGTCTTGGCGAGTTCCATCTGATGCTCGGAAAACAAGAGCGCGTCGAGAGGCCCCTTGCGGGAGCCGCTCTTCGACGCGCTCGGACAAATTATAGCGTTACGACCGGCTGTTCCGCGACGGCCCGCGAAGCCGCGCGACTTCCTGCTCGACTGCCCGGGCTACGGCATCGCGAACCAGCGCCTCGATATCCAACTTTATCTGATCGGCGAGAGCGGGAAGGGCGCGCTTGAGGTGAGCCTCTACGCGGATCCGCAGCGGCTCTTCCAGAATACTGGCGACCCGCGGGGCGATCGCATCGAGCAGGCTCTGTCGCAGTTTTTGCTCGAGATCCGTGAGTTGTGTCTTTGCGGGCGCGGTCGATGCCGTCGAGCCAGCCGGCGGAGGCGACGGCGTCGCTTCCGCAACGACCTCGGTCAGCACAGGAACATCTTCGCGCGCCGAAGTTGGAGCGGGGTGATAGCGCTTGAGGAAGGCATCGGCCTTCTCCACGAGATCCTTGGAGTCGCTCATAGTCCGGACTTCGCAAGATCCTGATGGAGGATTTCATATCCCCGGTCCCGGTAGTGACGGTAACGGGCCCGGGCAAGTTGCCGGTCATCTTCGTCGCAGCCAACGACCTCGATCAGACGCTCGAACCGGCTGAACATGGGCGGGGACTCTGCGTGCAGATTGAGCATGACCTGATAATGGGGCATTTCGGCATTCTCGCCTGAGATCACTACAGGGGTTTCCGGCGCGATGGCGTGGTGTGCCATGCAGTGCGGAATGAATCCGGTAGCCTGGAATGTCCAGAGCTGCTTGTCGATGCCACGAGCCGCGCTTTCGTCGGGCGCATAGATGACGACGTGCAGGCGCTGCTGAAACGCTTTGGCGACGAGTTGGCACGCCACCTGAAGCCTGGAATCGGCGTTTGAATAGAACTCGACGCGGGTCATGCGGCCGGATTCGGGACCATGAATTGAGGGTCGGGATAGATCCTATGCTTCGCGATGCATGCCCGATCTTACGCTCTTGCGCGCATCATCAGGAAGGTGGTGAGCAACGGCACGGGTCGACCGGTGGCTCCCTTCTCCTTGCCCGATTTCCAGGCCGTTCCGGCGATATCCAAGTGGGCCCAGTCGTACCGGCGCGCGAAATTCGAAAGGAAGCAGGCCGCGGTCACGCTGCCTGCGGCGCGACCGCCGATATTCGCAAAATCGGCGAAATTGCTCTTCAGCTGCTCCTGGTAGTCGTCCCATAGCGGCAGCTGCCAGACACGGTCCCAGGAATCCCGGCCTGCGACTTGCAGTTCTTCAGCGAGGCTATCGTTGTTCGAGAACAGGCCGGAGCACACATGGCCGAGGGCAATAACGCAGGCGCCGGTAAGCGTCGCTATGTCCACTACGGCCTGGGGCTGGAATCGCTCGGCGTAGCTGAGCGCATCGGCGAGGATGAGGCGCCCCTCTGCATCGGTGTTGAGGATCTCGACGGTCTGTCCCGACATGCTCGTAACAATATCCCCCGGCTTCGAAGCGGCGCCTCCGGGCATGTTTTCGCAGGTAGGCACGAGCCCGACTATGTTGAGCTTCAATTTGAGTTCGGCGACTGCGCGCATTGTGCCCAGAACGCTCGCCGCGCCACACATGTCGAACTTCATCTCGTCCATTTCGGCGGAGGGCTTGATCGAGATGCCGCCGGTGTCGAATGTGATTCCCTTGCCGATGAGAACTACCGGCTTGTCCCTCTTGCTCGCTCCAGAGTAGCGCAGAATGGCGAACTTGGGCGGCTGGCGCGAGCCCTTGGACACAGAAAGCAGCGAGCCCATGCCGAGCTTCTCCATGTCCTTCTGCTCCAGCACCTCCACGGCAAGCTTCCACTCCTCGCCAAGCTTCCGTGCCGCGTCCGCCAGATAGGTTGGGGTGCATACGTTGGGAGGCAAGTTGCCGAGGTCACGCGTTAGCGCCATCCCTGAGGCCATGGCGCTACCTTCGCGCACGCCTCGCTCGACCGCCGCCAGGTCTTGCCTGGACGCCGCGGGAATTGTGACTTGCCCAAGCGGCCTTGCTTCCGGCTTCTTGCTCTTCATGCGATCGAAGCGGTAGGCAACCTCGGCTGCTGCGAGCGCCAATTGGCGCGCCTTCCATGCAGCATCGCGAGCCGGAATCGGCAACTCGGAGAAATACAGGCAGGCGTTGCGAGCGCTGGTATCGTGGATGGCGGCAAGAGCGGTTCGAGCACAGTCTCGAAATTGCTTCTCACCGAACTCCTTTTCCCGGCCCAGTCCGACCAGCAGGACGCGTTCGGCGGTGACCCCGCGCACGCGATGAAGGAGTCGAGTGGTTCCTGCCCGGCCGTCCATGTCTCCGGAGCGAAGGAATTCGCGAATCTGGCCGCGGGAAGCCTTGTCGAGCGCGCTTGCCTCCGCGGAAAGCCTGCGTGGTTCGAACACGCCCACGGCTATGCAAGCGCTCGAATCCTTTTCCGGCGCCACAATTTTTGTGCTAAATTCCATCAGGGTTTTCCGGAGGCAGACACACCATGTGCACGACTGGCTGCGCGGAATTATCCCCGGTTTGTTCCGCCGAAGTCAAAGCAGCGTGACCCATATCGGCACACCTTGCGACAGCTCTAGGATTTCCACTCGCCGACAGAGTGATATTCCGACGCGCTCTCCTGCGTGAATTCAGCAATCTTGCGCTCGCAGTTTTTGCGGCGCTGTTTGCCATCACGTTGACCACACAGCTTATCCGCCTGCTGGGGCAGGCGGCGATGGGAAAAGTACTATCCGAGGGCGTGCTTGCGCTGCTCGCGTTTTCTGCCCTGAACTATCTTCCGATACTGCTTTCCCTGACCCTCTTCATAACGGTGCTGATAACCCTGTCACGCTCCTATCGCGATTCCGAGATGGTCATCTGGTTTGGCTCCGGACTCTCGATTCTAGCGTGGGTGCGTCCGGTATTGCTGTTCGCCACCCCTCTCATCGCGCTCGTCGCGGCGCTATCTCTTTTCCTGTCGCCTTGGGCGATTGGAAAGGCTGAGGAGTACAGGAATCAGATGACCACGCGCGACGAGACTTCCAGGGTTGCCCCGGGGGTGTTCCGTGAGGCGTCGAGCGCGGACCGGGTATTCTTCGTCGAAGAGATTGCGGGCGACGAAGTCAATGTACAGAATGTTTTTATCGCGCAGATGCGAGGCGACAATCTTGGCATTATCGTGAGCCGACGCGGATACCGGGAGGTAGCGCCAAACGGCGACCGTTTCGTGGTCCTTCTCGATGGTCGTCGCTACGAAGGTGTGCCAGGGGCCCTCGATTTCAAAGTGATGGATTTCGAGCGCTACGCGCAGAGAATCGAAACGCGAGAACGGCAAGTCGAGACTTCGTCCATCAAGGCGATGTCAACGCTTGGCTTGGTCCGGGAAAAGGGCAATCCCCATCTCGCTGAGCTGCTCTGGCGGATTGGACTGCCTATCTCTGGCCTTATCCTCGTCTTGCTCGCCATCCCGCTGTCGTTCGTGAATCCACGCGCAAGCCGGTCCTTGAATCTCCTGTTTGCGCTCCTAGCGTACGTGGTGTACGCCAATCTGCTCAGCATCGTGCAGGCATGGGTTTCCCAGGGCCGGGTGTCGTTCCAGATAGGCTGGTGGGTCGTGCATGCAGGAATGCTCGCTTTGATGGTTCTGATGTTTTACAGGCGGCTTCGCGTCGGCTCGCTGGTCCGGAGGCACTGAAGTGGATACACTGCGAACCTATCTGGCGCGTGAAATATATGCGGCGACACTGTTCGCGTTCGCCGCGTTTCTAAGCCTTTTCGCATTTTTCGATCTGATCAACGAGCTCACCGATCTCGGTAAGAGCCAGTACCGATTGCAGCACGCGCTTGCGTTTGTCGCGCTGTTGGTGCCGAGCCATGTATACGAATTGTTCCCGATTGCCGTATTGATCGGCACCCTTTACGCGGTCTCGCACCTCGCCGCCAACTCGGAGTTCACTGTCATGCGTGGGTCCGGCCTTGCGCCCTGGCGTGCCGCAGGCATGCTCTTTCGCATCGGGATCGTCTTTGTCGTCGCGACACTTGTCTTTGGCGAATTGATCGCCCCGGTTTCGGAGCGCGCTGCAAAGCAGCTCAAGTTGTCTGTGACCAGCGCCATCGTGGCACAGGATTTTCACACCGGCCTGTGGGTCAAGGACGATCGTCGCTTCGTGAATGTCCGCGAAGTCCAGCCCGACACGAGCTTAACGGGAATCAGGGTATTCGAGTTCGACGATCAGTACCGCCTCAGATCCATCAGCATTGCGCAGCACGGCAAGTACATTGGCAAGAGCACCTGGCATCTTCAGGACGTGACTCAGACTGCATTCGCGGGGGCCAGCAGCAGCGTGCAGCGGCTGGCCGAGATGGATTGGCCCTCGGTCCTGACGCCCGACATCCTTTCTGTGCTCTTCGTCCTCCCCGAGAGGATGTCGGCGTGGAATC
>DATBLP010000110.1:0-3229 GCA_036555245.1 Burkholderiales bacterium | reverse complement strand
GCGGGGCTCGACTACTACAACCACAACCTGGACACCGCGCCCGACTTTTACGGCAACATCGTCTCGACCCGGCGCTACGAGGACCGGCTCGAAACCCTGGAAAGGGTGAGAGCCGCCGACCTGAAGGTGTGCTGCGGCGGGATCATCGGCATGGGCGAGAGCCGAACGCAGCGCGCTTCCCTGATCGCGCAGCTGGCGAACTTGGATCCGCAGCCCGAGTCGGTGCCCATCAACAATCTGGTGCAAGTGCCGGGCACGCCGCTCGATGGCACGCCGCCGCTCGATCCCTTCGAGTTCGTGCGCACCGTCGCCGTCGCGCGGATCACCATGCCGAAGAGCTATGTCCGGCTGTCGGCGGGGCGCCAGGAGCTCGGGGAGGCGATCCAGGCGCTGTGTTTCTTCGCCGGCGCGAACTCGATCTTCTGCGGCGAGAAACTGCTGACCACCGGCAACCCCAGCATGGCGAGCGACGAGGACCTGCTCGCGAGGCTCGGGCTCAAGGCAATTGCGTAGTTAAGTTTCGCCCGCGCCGGTGGTGGGGGCTGGCGGGACTGCCGCTCATGGCGACCGGTCTGTTCGTCCGGTGCCCGCTGTACACGCCTTTCGGAATCGATACGCGCAAGCCGAGGAGTCAACCATGATGGCAAGCACGATGGCCGGCTCGGCTTGGATGTTCGGCTTCGGCTGGATCTTCATGATCCTTTTCTTGGCGCTGATCATCCTCGGCGCAGTGGCGTTGACGAGGTCGGCTTTCCCGACCGGCGACTCAGCCAAGAGCGGCCGCCGGCCGAAGAGCTCCTGAAGGAGCGCTACGCCCGAGGCGGGATCAGCCGCGAGCAGTATGAGCAAATGCGGCGCGATCTAATCGTCTAGGAGACGCAAATGCCGTTCTATCTGAAAGACCGGGACATTCCTTCGGATATCGCTACGGTTCATTCCGCCCTGATCGTACCTTGCCGATTCTGCCCGGCCGCCAGCCTCGCTGTGAGGGTTGTTTGCGTGTGGACGTCAGGACGTCGAGAAGAGTTGGCGAGACAAGCAGCCGAATATGATGCCGTGATCGTACTGGGGTGCGATGCTGCAGTGGAGGTCGTCCGGTCTTCTCTCGAATCGACGCACTGCCGGATCATCCAGGCTATGGAAGTCGAGAGGGTAATGAACGTCATTCCCAGCTTTCACTTCCCGTTCAAGATCTCGCTTGAAGTAAGCGGCGTAAGTCGAGTGCTACAGACCCGCTCTTGACGACGCTTTCTCATGAAATCCACCCCGCGCAGTCCTTGGGGCGCTATTCCCACTGGCAGGCGGCTATGCGACCTATGCCGGCCTGCCTCCGATAGCCTCGATGATGCGGTCGATGCACTCTGGGGGGAACTCCTGAGGAAACCGCTGTATCCATTTGCCCGGCTCTCTCGTCTAAAGCAGCGGAACACAAAACCTGTGGAGACCAAGATGAGTAACGCATATACCCCAGATTTTTCGCTCGAGGTTCAAGGGATCAAAGGCTTTTGCCCGGTCGGCGAGCAACACGCGAAGCAGCAGATCGCGAAGAAGAGCATTCCGGTCCTGTCCTGCGAGGGACCGTGCATCCGGGGAGAGATCGCAAGACTGGCCGCAAACCTGGTTGCCAGGGAGGTTCCGGGCCTCGCGCGAACCTGCCATGCGGAAGCCTTTTTCGTCCCGCACTCCTCGATGGCGGCGTGGGTGAAAGGCGCCGAGAAGAGCGTCATGATCGACGGTTGCTTTCTGAAATGCCACGGTCGGGTGCTCAAGGGGCTCGTCGCGCAGGAGAGGATGATCCACATCGACGCCCTTCCCTTGTACAAGAAATACACCGATGTTTTCCTGATGGAGGATGTGCCGGAAGAGGAACGCAAGGCGGTCGCGCGCCAGGTGGCCGACTAGATCATCGCGAAGCTGAAGCAAGCGGCTTCCCCGCAACCCCAGGCGGCATAGCGACAAGGAACGAGCGATGCCTCAACTCACACCGCAAGAGCGCGCGCTGGTGTCCCTTGGCGCGGCGATGGGCAGCAACTGCATCTCGTGCATCGAGCACCACATCCCGGCTTCCAGAACAGCGGGACTTAGCGATGCGCAGATCTCCGAGGCGATCCGCCTCGCGGACAGGCTTCGGCAGGTGCCGGCGCGCAAGACTCTCGAGGCCGCTGTCAACCTCCTCGCCGAGGACGCCGCGCCGGCGTCAACGGACGCAGCGGGGTCGAACAAACCCTGCTGCGGGTAGTCGGCGTCCTTCTTGGTAAAGCGCTCAACTGAACGGAGACACGGGTCCGCATCACGGGTTCATGGGGTCGTACCCGGGCTCTTCCTTGCGCGAATGAAGGCGCTCATGAATTTGCCGTCCACTTGCGGACCGATGACGCTCGCATCCATCCCCTTGTCGGCGAGAAAGGCCCTGGCGTCCTCGGCCCGGTAGATCCGGGTCGGCTCGATGTCGATGTCCTGAAAGCCCGCCGCCGCGAGCTTCGCGCGGTATTCGTTTTCCTCGAGCGCGCCGGCAACGCATCCAACCCATAGCAGCATGCTTTTGCGGATCTCCCAAGGCACTTCACCCTTTGTCACCACGTCGGACACGGCGAAGCGCCCGCCCGGCTTGAGAACCCGGAATGCTTCGCGCAGCACGCGGTCCTTGTCTGCCGACAGGTTGATCACGCAGTTCGAGATGATCACGTCCACCGAGTTGTCGGGAAGCGGGATGTTCTCGATGTCGCCCTTCAGGAACTCGGCGTTCTGCGCGCCGGCTTTGCGCTTGTTCTCCTGCGCGAGCGCGAGCATCTCGTCGGTCATGTCGAGCCCATAGGCCTTGCCCGTCGGCCCCACGCGCTTGGCGGAAAGCAGAACGTCGATGCCGCCGCCGGAGCCGAGATCCAATACGATCTCCCCGGGCTTCAGTTGCGCGAGCGCCGTAGGGTTGCCGCAGCCGAGCGAAGCGAGCACCGCCGCCTCGGGCAACTCGCCGGTCTGCGCCGCCTCATACAGGTTGCTCGTGATCGGATCGCAGCATTGAGTTTCGCCGCAACAGGATGTTTTCGCGCCGCTCGAGACGCTAAGTGCCGCCTGCGCATAGCGCTGTTTGACGACGCTCTTGATATCGATCTTTCCCATGGTTTTCTCCTATGAGCACGGGGGCGAAGCCGCCCCCCGGCGTGCGCATGTTGGTCGTCTGCCCCTGGTACAAGCGGGCGGCGAGAAGCTGCACGCGCCCCGCGTAGGT
>DATBLP010000067.1:0-2386 GCA_036555245.1 Burkholderiales bacterium | reverse complement strand
CTGAGTAGAAGAAGGTGTTCATGCGCAGCTCGGGGTCGGTCCGGATGACGAGGCGCCCGAGCTGCACGGACTCTCCGAGCTGCGGCTTGATGTCCGCAACCTGGAGGTTGAGGCTTCTCATTGCGGTCATCAGCGCAAGCGAGGGAAAGTATCTGTCGTAGTGGCGGATCAACAGCGGCTCGGCGCGCACCGCGCCGTCCACATCGTTGCTGGCGTTGAGATGACCGATCGCGGCCGCGTTGGCGCCCAGCTCCGGGATGGGATAGATCGGCCCGACCCCCGGCAGCGTCAGTTCATCGCCGCCCGGCAGCTTCAGGGTAAGGCTGTTTCCGAGGAGGTAGTCCGGCAGCGGCCGCTTCGGATCGGGAGCGCCTTGCGGCTCGGCCAGCGCCTGGAACAGCATCGGCAGCAGCACATTGCCCGCGCGCTTGAGGCTGTCCGCCAGCTTGCGGTCGGTATTGAGCGCCTGCTCGGCCTCGGTGAGCAGCTCGCCGACAAGAGGCAGCCCGGGCGGGGGGGATTCGCCCTGCGGGATGTTCCGGTAGACCTCAAGCAGCTTGTTGATATAGGCGAGCCCGGGGTCAAGCTGCGGCTCGAAGAAGAGCGTGCTGTTGACGATGATCTTCGCCTTTGCGCCGGCCAGCGCGTCGACCATCCTGGCATGGACCTCGCGCGACCACGGCCAGCGCCCGATGTTGGCGATGCTCGATTCGTCGATTGCGAGGACGGCAATCTGGTCGGAGGGGACCCGCGTCGCAGCTTGTACACCCAGGTCGTAGGCTTTGCGCTCCAGGCTCTGGATAAGGTCGCGCCCGGACAAGGCCAGAATGACCAGCGCGACCACGACCCCCAGAAACCAATCGGCTCGCCAGAAATCGAGTCTTCTCATCCCCATTCCCGAGTTTTCTTATTATTATCTAGCGGGTTATCGCCGCCTACTCATGTATTTTACGATATTCGCGGGAGGGCGAGCGGTAATTTCGGCGAACGGGCGACGCCCCGGAGGTACGCGGGCGAAAGACAGACAGACCGGCGCGCGAAGGCACCGGCCCTGGAGAATCGCCCCGCGGCGCCTAGTTGCCGAGCAGCGTACCGGTGGTAAGGCCGGCGGCACGGGCAATCTCGCCGCCGGAGAGCTTTTTCCCGTCTTCCGCGCGCGCGCGCAGCACTTCGATCACGCCGCCTTGCGCGCTGACTGTGAAGCTGGCCTCGGCAACCTCGCAAACTTCACCCACCTTGCCCTTGACGTCGGCATAGCGGCGGGCGACGCGCTTGCGCGCATCGAAGATATGGAGTTTCTTCCCGCTCATCGTCGTCCAGGCGCCCGGCGCCGGGTTGCAGCCCCGGATGAGGTTGTAGACGAAGTCGACGTGGTGCGCCCAGTGGATGCGCGCTTCGGCCTCCCGGCACCAACCTTCGTAGCTCGCCTGCGACTCGTCCTGCACGATTTCCTTGTGCTTGCCCGCGGCGACGAGATCGGCCGCTTCCAGCATCGCCTGCACGCCCATCGGGAACAGCTTGTTGAAGTACACATCGCCGAGGGTGTCGTCCGGGCCGATGTCACACGCCTTCTGCAGCACGATTGGCCCTTCGTCGAGCCCCTCGGTGGGACGGAAGATGGTGAGTCCGGTGCGCGCGTCTCCGCGGATGATCGGCCAGTTGATCGACGAGGGCCCGCGGTACTTGGGCAGGAGCGAGGGATGGAACTGGATCGTCCCGAGCCGCGGAATCCTGACCAGGCTGTCGGGCGCGAACTGCAGCACGTAAGCCATGATGCCGAGGTCGGCCTTGAGGTTCTTAAGGGCTTCGTGCGCCTCCGCTTCGCGCAGCGACTTGAACTGGAGCACCTTGAGACCCTTCGCTTCCGCGGCCACGCGCAGGGGGTCGGCCTTGGCGCCGGGCTTCTCCGGCGCGCAGAAGACGCCGGCGATGTCGTCCTTGCGCTCGAGAAAGGCCTCGAGAACAGCTTTTCCGAAATCCTGCTGGCCGATGATCGCGATTCTCATAAGGGGTGACTCGCCTCTCGTTTCGCGTTTCTCGTTTCTCGTTGATCGCTGGCGGCCGTCACCCGTTCCTACGCGAAACGAGGAGCGAGCAACGAGTCACTTCTCCCGGCGGCTACGCCGCCTTCTTAGGCGGTATCGAAAACGCCCCCGCGCCCTTCAGCTGCGAGATCTTTTCCTCGCTGTAGCCGAGAACCTCCCTCAGGACCTCCGCGGTGTGCTCGCCGAGCAGCGGCGAGCGTTCGATCCGGGCCGGCGAATCCGAGAGCTTGATCGGCATGCCCACGTTCCACCACTTGCCGCGCTGGGGGTGGTCGAGCTCGACCCACATGTCGCGCCCGCGCACGTGCTCGTCGTGCGTGAGGTCCTCGGTCGACATGACC
>DATBLP010000053.1:0-6056 GCA_036555245.1 Burkholderiales bacterium | reverse complement strand
TTGTAACAGGCTCCTATCCACCCATGCCCTGCGGGGTGGGGGACTACACGGCCTCTCTTGCCGAGGCCCTGCGGCGTTCGGGCAAGGCTCGCGTCGCCGTACTTATCGGCGATCAGGAGGGACAAGCCCAACCGGGAGTCGAGCTCTTTCGTCTTCATGGATGGAGCATGCGCCACGCCTTTGCCGCCTTGCGGGCCGCAGCCAGTTGGAAACCGGATCTCGTGCACATGCAGTTCCCGACGCAGGGATATCGATCGGGATGGCTGCCGTGGATCTTTCCATTGCTGCTGAGGCTCTCCGGCTTCCGGGTGGTTCAGACCTGGCACGAGTTCACGCCCATGGGTTTGCGCGGCCTGCCTCTCTGCCTTGCTCCGGGTCCAGCGATCGTCGTTCGGCCCAGATACGTCGAGTCTTCCGCAAGATGGTGCCGCTGGTTCCTGGAGAATCGACGAATCGTCTTCGTCCCCAGCGCCTCCTCGATCCCGCGCTCGGGCCTGACGCAGCAGCAACGGGAAGAGTTGCACAGCAAACTGGCAAAGGGACAGGAACGCGTCGTTTCTTATTTCGGTTTCGCGTACCCGCACAAGGGGGTCGAATTGCTCTTCGACATTGCAGATCCCGCTCGAGACCATTTGCTCCTGATCTGTGACCTGCACGATGACAATATCTATCATCAGACCATCCTGGAAAGGTGCAGGCGCAAGCCCTGGGCTGGAAAAGTCACGGTTACCGGGTTCTTGCCCCCGCATGAGGTCGGCAATTTCCTGTCCGCGTCGGACGCCGTCGTCCTCCCCTTTCTCGCTGGTGCAGGCGAATGGAACACGTCCTTGCAGGCAGCCACGGCGCAAGGCGTGTTTCTGCTGACTACATCATCGTCTGCGGAAGGTTACGACCCGGTGACCAACGTACACTATTGCCGGCCCGGTGATGCCGAAGGAATGCGTCTCGGCCTCAACTCTCGAATAGGGCGGAGGGTCGATCCCGTGACTGACGCACACGCGAACTGGGCCCAAATCGCGGATTCCCACATTGGGGTCTATACGGAATTGCTGGCCATAAGAAGTAAGGGTTGAGCACTCGTCCCGCGAAGGCGCAGATACCCCTATGCAATCCCCTGCGACCTGCCCAACGACGCCACGATGCCCATGACCATCCCGCGCTTATCGATCTGCATCGCGACGCTGAACCGAGCTCATTTCATCGGCGAGACGCTCGAGAATATCGGCAGGCAATTGACCGATAAAGCCGAGGTCGTGGTCGTCGACGGGGCATCGACCGACGGAACAGCGGAGGTTGTGGAAGCGAAGCGGTACCGCTATCCCCACATCCACTATTTTCCGCAGCCTTTCAACTCCGGGATCGATGCCGATTTTGACAAGGCGGTCGGCCTCGCTCGCGGAGAATACTGCTGGCTCCTGTCCGACGACGATCTGCTTACGCGTGACGCCGTGAGACGTGTTCTCGGACTGCTCGAGAACAATCCGGATCTGCTTATCGTCGATGCCGAGGTCTGCTCGGACACCTTCGGCGAAGTGCTGGTCGAGCGCAGGTTGCCGTTCCGGGGCGAGCGCTGGTACGGACCGGGAGACACTGATAAGCTGTTCGCGGAGTGTGCTCAGCATCTCACTTACATCGGTGGCGCCATCGTGCGCAGGGCCCTGTGGATGGCGAGGGATAGAAGTTCATACTACGGCACGGAGTTCATTCACGCGGGCGTCATATTTCAGGCCCCGTTCGCCAAGGTCCTGGCATTGGGAGAACCCCTGGTCAGACTTCGCTATGGCGTCGCCGGCTGGGGCTCGCGCTCGTTCAAAGTCTGGATGTTCGCGTGGCCGGCTCTTGTTTGGTCGTTCTCGCACATCTCCGAGGCCGCGCGAGCGCAGGTGACGCCTCGCGAGCCCTGGCGCAGCCTGAAGACCCTGGCGCTCTTGCGTGCCAAGGGCTGGTACTCGTTCGATGAGTACCGCGCCTTGATACGGCCGCAGCTGCGAAATGCGATTTCGGGCTGTTTGCCCGCAGTCCTCGCGCTTCTCCCCGGAGCAATCCTGAATTCCCTGGCGCTCGTCTATTGGTTTCTGTTCGCCCGTTCGCGCGCAGGCGGATTCTACGATCTGGTTCGAAGCCGCTACTATCTCTGGAGGCGGCCGCTTGATTGACCGAAGCGATGAGACCGCCCTGATTACGGGAATGCTCGGCCAGGATGGTTCTTACCTCGCAGAGCTGCTTATGTCCAAAGGCTATCGCGTCATTGGCACCTCGCATCGAGGCAAGACAAGGATGACATTGAGCGGTACCGGGAAAGAGATCGACGTGCTCGCCTTGGATCTTACCGACGCCAAAGAGATCCGCGAAGTGATCAGGCGATACCGGCCGCATCATCTCTACAACGTGGCGGCTCGATCGTCGAGCGCTCAGCTTTTCGATGACGTGGTGGCCACCGCCCAAGTCAACGGCCTGGCAGTGGTTCATATGCTGGAGGCGATAAGAAGCGAATCGGCCGAAACGCGCTTTTGCCTGGCATCCAGCAGCGAAGTGTTTGCCAAGGCCACGCAGTGTCCCCAGGACGAGCTGACCCCCTTGCGACCGCGCAACGCGTATGGCGCCGCCAAAGTCTTCGCGCAGAACATGGTGGAAGCCTATCGCGAGCGCTACGGAATGTTTGCCTGCACCGCGATACTTTTCAACCACGAGAGTCCAAGGCGCGGAGTGAATTACGTGACGCGCAAGATCACTTCTGCCGCGGCTAGAATCAAGGCCGGAGTGGAACGCTCTTTGTCCCTCGGAAATCTCGACAGCCGACGGGACTGGAGCTTCGCCGGAGACATCGTGCACGGGATGTGGCTCATGCTGGAGCAGTCGCATGCGGAGGACTACGTTCTCGCGAGCGGCGAGACTCATTCCGTGCGAGAGCTGTGCGAGCTGGCGTTCAGCCGTCTCGGGCTCAAGTATGAGGACTACGTCATCACCGATCCGCGGCAAGGGCGGGAAGCGGACATTGTCGAGCTGCGCGGCGATCCGAGCAAGGCCCGCCTCCGCCTCGGATGGCAGCCGAAGGTCAGTTTCCGAGAACTGGTACATATGATGGTCGACGCCGACTATAGGGCACTCTGTGAGACTCAGACGCATCCGAAAGACCAGTCCAAGTAAGGAGAACCGTGCATAGAGCGATACACCGATGCCGAATTTGTGGAAATGAGACGCTCGCAGAGGTTCTGGATCTCGGCGTGCAGGCGCTCACCGGCGTCTTCCCAAAGAAACTGGACCAGGACGTCACAAAGGGCCCGCTCAAGCTCGTGAAGTGCATCGGCAAGCCCGGTTGCTGCGGGTTAGTACAGCTCGCTCATTCCTACGACCACGACGAGCTATACGGCGCAAACTATGGCTATCGTTCGGGCCTCAACCCAAGCATGACCCAGCACCTTCTGGGCAAGGTCCGGAGGATTCTCGGTTTGGCGGACGTATCCGGAGAGGCCATCGTCCTGGACATAGGCAGCAACGACGGCACGACCTTGCGCGCCTACTCCGGAACGCGCTGCCGTCTCGTGGGCATCGATCCGACCGCCGACAAGTTTCGCCAGTACTATCCTGACAATGTGGCGATCATCTCTACGTTTTTCTCGGCAAAGGTCTTTTTGGGCGCCACGCAAGGACGCAAAGCCAGGATCGTGACGTCCTTCTCCATGTTCTACGACCTTGAGGAGCCGCTCGCCTTCATGCGGGAAGTTGCCGAGATCCTGGAAGACAACGGTCTGTGGATATTCGAGCAGAGCTACATGCCGCTGATGCTCGAGCGCAATTCCTACGATACGGTTTGCCACGAGCACCTCGAGTACTACGCCCTCGCCCAGATAAAATGGATGTGCGATCGCGTCGGGCTGCGAATCGTCGATGTCGAATTCAACGAGATCAACGGAGGCAGCGTTTCGGTGGCGGCCGCGAAGGCAAGGTCACACTACAAGGAGTTTGCCGGTCTGCGCGATGTGCTAAAGAGCGAGCAGGCAAACCGACTGGACGATCTGGATCCGTACCGTGCATTCGCCGAGCGGGCTGCCGCCAGCCGGGAAGAACTGCGCGCTTTCCTCTCACGGGCCAGGGCGCGCGGCCAGCGTGTAGCGGGGCTCGGGGCTTCGACGAAGGGCAACGTGCTTCTGCAATACTGCGGCTTGTCGGATCGGGACGTTTACGCAATCGGGGAAGTGAACGAAGACAAGTTCGGCAGTTTCACGCCCGGCTCACTGATTCCGATCTTGCCCGAGAAGGAACTGCTCGCCGACGAGCCGGATTTCTTCCTGGTCCTGCCCTGGCATTTCCGAGACTTCTTCCTGCAGAAATACAGACCCAAGAAAGCCGCCCTTGTCTTCCCGCTTCCCCGACTGGAAGTAATCCCCCCTCGGGCCGCGTGAGCACTCAGCTCATCCAGGCCGGACCGGCATGACTGACGGATCAATGTGAGCTCCCAGCCCCACTCTGTCGATATCCTCGTTGCTACCTACAACGGCGCGCGGTTTCTCGGCCCACAGATCGAGTCTCTGTTGATGCAGAAGGGCGTAAGCTTCCGCATCCTCGTGAGGGACGACGGATCGACCGACGAGACGCCCGAGCTCATCCGGCGCTATTTGCGCCTGAGGCCCGACTGTATCGTGCCTATCGACGGCTCGGAGAATCTGGGTGCTGTCGCGACGTTCGCTCGCCTGCTGAGCCAGGCGAAGGCTCCATACGCGGCCCTGTGCGATCAGGACGACGTCTGGGAGCCGTGCAAGCTGGAAAGCTCGCTGAAAGTCATGCGTGAAATGGAGGACCGCCACGGGGTCGGTACACCCCTGCTCGTGCACAGCGACCTGAAGGTGGTGGATGAATCGCTACGGCTACAGCATCCTTCCTTCTGGCGCTACTCGGGTTTCGACCCGAGAAACGCGGGTCTGGCGCGCTTGCTGATCAAGAACACGGTCACCGGTTGTGCGTCCCTCGTCAACCGGGCGTTGATCAGGCTGGCGCTGCCCATACCGCAGGCCGCGCTGGTTCACGACTATTGGCTCGCCCTGGTGGCTGCCGCGACGGGACAGATAGGCGCGGTTGCGGAGCCCCTTGTCGCCTACCGCCAGCACCGGCACAACCTGATCGGAGCCCGAGCTTACGACTGGAAGGCCATCGCGGGGCGTCTTTCACAGGGGCTCACCTGGGACATCGGAGCTCTCCGCCGGCAAGCCGCCGCTTTGTCCGAGCGCTGCCGCACCTTGCTTACACCGGAGAACCAGGCGCTGATCGATGATTTCATAGGCTTGCCGGAACTTACCTGGATCGGTCGAAGACGGCTGCTTCTTCGACGCGGCATCCTGATGCCGGGCCTGATGCGGAACCTGGCATTGTTTTTCTGCGTCAGGCTCGGACGCTAGACGATAGGTCATGCGGATATCCTTGAAGAACGTCGATCCGCCCTCCTGCCGATGACGGCGTCCGGTGAGAGCACTGCCGGGAAGTCCGCGGTTCTGATCTCGATTTCGATCGTCAGTCACGGGCATGGCGACCTCGTTGCACGACTGCTCGGCGACCTGCGCCGATGCAGCCCGCCAGGGATCGAGGTCATCCTGACGCTCAACATCGAGGAAGGGCTGCCGTTTCGGCACGATTCCTTCCCCTTTTCCGTCAGGATCGTCCGAAACCCAAGTCCGAAAGGCTTCTCCGCCAATCACAACGCCGCGTTCGGCGTCGCGAGCGGAAACTTCTTCTGCGTTCTCAATCCCGACATCCGCCTGAGCGCGGACCCTTTCCCTGCGCTGATCGAGGAGCTGCAAGACGACTCGGTCGGCGCGGCCGCCCCGCTGATCCTCGGCGCCGATGGCTCGATCGAGGACAGCGCCCGCCCGTTTCCGACCTTGCTAAGCCTGCTTCGCAAAGCGCTGGGGATCGCGCCGAAGCGGTACTACGCGATCGGCAAGGCGAGCATTTCCCCGGACTGGGTAGGGGGGATGTTCATCCTCCTTCGAAGAGACGCCTTCGAGGCAGTGGGCGGATTCGATGCGAGGTACTACCTCTACTACGAAGACGTCGATCTCTGC
>DATBLP010000065.1:0-23233 GCA_036555245.1 Burkholderiales bacterium | reverse complement strand
CTGGACGAGATGGTCGAGCGGCTCGAGGCGCAGTCCGGGCACATCGAAATGAGTTTCCCGTATTTCATCAACAAAGCCGCGCCGGTGTCGAAGGTGAAGAGCCTCATGGACTACGAGGTGAGCTTTGCCGGCGAGATCACGAAGGGCGAGAAGTGTTTCAAGATGAAGGTCGTCGTCCCGGTCACGAGCCTGTGTCCGTGCTCGAAGGGCATCTCCGACTACGGGGCGCACAACCAGCGCTCGCACGTCACGATATCCGCGCGCACCAAGGGATTCGTGTGGATCGAGGAGCTGGTGGACTATGCCGAGAAGCACGCCTCCAGCCAGCTATACGGGCTGCTCAAGCGTCCCGACGAAAAATTCGTGACCGAGCGCGCCTACGACAATCCCAAGTTCGTCGAGGATATGGTTCGCGACGTTGCCGCGGAGCTGAACCGCGACAAGCGCATCCAGTGGTACAAGGTGGAATCGGAGAACTTCGAGTCCATTCACAACCACTCCGCCTACGCGCTCATCGAGCGCGACAAGGCAAAGTAACGATGGGCGGCGCAGAAAACGCGCCGCCGGTCCTTAGAACCGTTTGGTTAACACCATCGTCTGACCGTCCCGCCGCATCTCCATGCGGTTGAGGAAGCTCATGCCGAGCAGCGCGAAGGGAATCTGGTTCCCCTCTAGCACCGCGCCCTCGACGTTGTTGACGACGATATTGCCGACCCGAACGCTGTCCAGCCTGACGCGGTAAGCGGTCGCGGTGCCGTTGGCGGTGCCCATGAGGCCGCGCTGCCCGTTCCGATAGTCGATCCCCAGACGATTGGCGTCGGAAGAAGACAGGGCGATCGAGGTGGCGCCGGTATCGACGAGAAACCGCACCGGTCCGCCGTTGATCTGACCGTCCACCACGAAATGGCCGCGCGGATCGGCGGTCAGCGTGACGCTTTGCGACGAGGAGGCGGGCGCGGCGCCTGAATGATGCTGGCCGATCTTCAGCGTCTTTCTTTGCTCGTTGATCGTGAATGTCGCCGAGTCGCTCTCGGTTGAGAGCAGAGTCACGCCCTCGGCGGTCTTCTTGCCGACGGAGAGCACGCGCGGCGGACCGCCGTCTATCACCACGACCGCCTTGCCCGGGAAGAGCCCGATGACGTTCAGGTCGACCGCCGAGGCGCGCCCGGCCGCAAGCAAGGCCAGGAACGCTACAATAATCAGCCGCAGCCTGAACACCCAGCCTCCCTCATGAAACCCGTCGCGATTCTGCGCCACAGCCGCACCGAAGGGCCGGGCTATTTTGCCACGTTTCTCGACTCGCGCCGCGTGCCCTGGAAGCTCGTGGAGGTGGACGCGGGGGAAACCGTGCCCGCAGATCCCCACGCTCTTTCCGGTCTGGTGCTCATGGGCGGGCCGATGAGCGTCAATGACCCATTGCCGTGGATCGCGCAAGTGCTCGCGCTGGTAAACAAGGCGGTCGATGCCGATATTCCCGTGCTCGGGCATTGCCTCGGGGGACAGCTCATCTCCAAGGCCCTGGGCGGAAGCGTCATGCCGAATCCCGTGAAGGAAATCGGCTGGGGACTGGTCACGGTCGAGGACAGTGCCCGGGCGCACGACTGGTTCGGCGCGACCCGCGAGTTCTCGGGTTTCCACTGGCACGGCGAGACTTTCACCATTCCGCCGAAAGCGACCAAGCTCGCCGCGAGCTCCTATTGCGCGAATCAGGCCTTCTCGCTCGGCAAGCACCTCGGCATGCAATGCCATGTCGAGATGACGCCCGAGCTGATCCGCGCCTGGTGCGAGGATTGGCAGAAGGAAGGGGCAAGAGAGGCGAGCGCATCGGTGCAGACACCGCAGCAGATGATGGAGAGGCTGGATGAACGCGTGCATTCGCTCAATGCGATCGCCGACCGGCTCTACGAACATTGGGTCGAGGGATTGAAGTCCTAGCGTTGAACGAGGAAGGAGGAACCCGATGCCGAAGCCATCACCCGCAACGCGCATTTCGCAAGGCCCGGTGACTCTGTTGATCGGCACGCGCAAGGGCGCGTTCCTGCTGAAGTCGGACAAACCGCGGCGACGCTGGACGCTCGCCGGCCCGCATTTCCTCGGGCACATCGTCAACCATTTCGTGCTAGATCCGCGAGACGGAAAGACGATGCTCTGCGCCGCGCGCGCCGGGCATCTCGGGCCGACGGTGTTCCGCTCCACCGACCGGAGCCGCTCGTGGAAGGAGGCGCAGCGCCCGCCCGCGTTTCCCAAGGCGCCTGAGGGGCAGAAGGGGCTCGCGGTCGAACACGTCTTCTGGCTCGCGCCTGGTCACGCCTCCGAGCCCGGCGTCTGGTACGCTGGCGTTTCGCCGCCCGGATTGTTCCGCTCCGCCGACGGCGGCGTGACTTGGGAAGGCATCCCGGGGTTCAACGCCCACCCCTTGCGCAAGACCTGGCTTCTCGGCGAGCAGGAGCAGACCACTCCCGACGGCGCGATCCTGCACTCGATCAACGTCGATCCCCGCGATTCCCGGCATATTTATTTCGCGACCTCGCCGGGCGGCACCTTCGAAAGCAGCGACGCCGGCGCGAGCTGGCGCCCGCTGAACCGCGGCGTCGCCGCGGACTTCCTGCCGGAGAAGGACCCGGAGTACGGCCAGGACGTGCATTGCCTGCGGCTGCATCCGCTCGCACCCGACCGGCTCTACCAGCAGAACCACTGCGGCATCTACCGGCTCGACCGACCGGGCGAGAAATGGGAGCGCATCGGCAATGCCATGCCGAAAAAAATCGGCGACATCGGCTTTCCCATCGTGCTGCACCCGCGCGACCCCGACACCGTCTGGGTGTTTCCCATGGATGGCAGCACGGTGTGGCCGCGCGTCAGTCCCGGCGGCAAGCCCGCGGGCTACGTGTCGAGAAACGGCGGCGGGAGCTGGCGCCGCCAGGATCAGGGCCTGCCGCGCGCGCAGGGCTGGTTCACGGTGAAGCGACAGGCGATGTGCGCGGACGCGCGCGAGCCGGTGGGCGTGTACTTCGGCACGACCTCGGGCGAGATCTGGGCGAGCGCGAACGAGGGCGCGCGCTGGAGCTGCGTCGCACGCCATCTGCCGGAAGTCTATTCCGTCGAAGCGGGGTGACCATGGTCGTCGCGATTCCCTCGCAGCTTCGCGACTACACCGGCGGGAACGCGCGCGTCGAGGCGAGCGGGGCGACGCTCGCCGAGCTGCTCGGCGACCTCGAGCGCCGCTATCCGGGGATACGTTTTCGCATGATCGACGAGCAGGACGCGATCCGGCGCCACATCAAGATCTTCGTCAACCAGGAGCTGGCGCGCGATATCGGTGCCGCACTCACTGCGGCAGACGAGGTGACCATCGTCGGCGCGCTTAGCGGCGGGTAGCTCTTGCCCCCTTGTCAGAGAGGGTGGCGCGAAGCGCCGGGGGATTTCTTCAGTCCCGGAAGTTCTGGAACTGCAGCGGTATCTCGGTCACCGACTTCCGCACGAGCTGGATCGCGGCCTGCAGGTCGTCCTTCTTCGCGCCCGAGACGCGCACGGCGCTCCCCTGGATGCCCGCCTGGACCTTCATTTTGGAATCCTTGACGAGCTTCACGATGCTCTTCGCCTTTTCCTGCTCGATGCCGACCTTGACGTGGATCGGCTGTTTCACCTTGGTGCCGCCGATCTTCTCGACGCCCTTCGTGTCGAACAGGCGCGCGTCCACGCCGCGCTTGGCGCACTTGGTGAGAAACACGTCGGTCACCTGCTTCAGCTTGAATTCGTCGTCGGCGTAGAGCGTCAGCACGAGCTCCGCCTGCTCGATGCGCGCGTCCGAGCCCTTGAAATCGAAGCGGTTTGCGATCTCCTTGTTCGCCTGATCGACGGCGTTCTTCAGCTCGACCTTGTTGACCTCGGAGACGATGTCGAAGGAGGGCATGATTGACTCTCTTGTGCTGAAATTATACCGAACGCGAGATTTGTGACACTTCGAGGGCTGGACCCGATCAGCCGATCGCGAGGCGTCATCTTCCGGGAGGGCTCTTCGCGGCATACGGTTCCATGGGCTGCGTGTTTGCGTATACCTGTGTATGGTCTTAGCATGCCCGGAGACGGTGTTCCGCGACACGATGCAAGGCCGACCAAAATCCGTTGCCGAGATTGGAAGCTTCATCACGATGCTTCGTGTCGCCTGCGAAGACCGGAGTGTCAAGGAACGGCTTGAAAAACTGCTTTCCCTTCCCGATGCGAGGCGCCAAGCCGTCGTACACTCCTGGGTTTCCGATCTGCTCGTCGCCCGGGCGCCTGCGGATTTCATCGCCGCCCTTGCCTGCCTGTCGGACGACAAGGTTGCGGAAAAGGCGTACGAGGTGATCTACCGGTGCAAGAGGGAATGACGGCTGCATGACAGCTTGGATGGCCAACACGGCGTCGACACCGAACCCCGCGTCGGGGCAACCATGGCCGCATGGTTGATTCCCGCGCTGAAGGCCGTTCTGCCGCACGTCGCGACGATCATTTCCGCCGCCGCCCCGGTATTCACCAAGAAGAAAGCTGAAGCAGCAGCCAATCAGCTCGTGCTGCTGCAGGAGCAAATCGCGGAGCTCCAATCGGCCGTCTCGCAGAACGCGGCGCATATCAAGGAATTGGCGGCGCAGCTCCAAAGCACGGTAGCCGCACTGGAAGAGACTGCGGCAATCGCGGAAGCAAAACTCCACCGCGTGCTTCTGGCCTGCCTTGCTGCCGCAACCCTGTCTGCAATCGCGCTCTGCGTCACGCTGTTTCTTACCCTCGCGCGATGAGCCTCAATCCCGCGCTCGAGCGCGGACGCCAGCGGTCTGGGAAACTCAAAGGAGCAACCGCAATGCGTGCAGTCTGGTATGAGAAACTCGGGCCCGCCCAAGAAGTGCTCACCGCGGGCACGATGCCCGATCCCGACCCGGGCCCGGGCGAGCTGCGTGTCCGAATCGCGTTTTCGGGAGTGAATCCCTCGGACGTGAAACGGCGCGGCGGCACGACGGTGGCCGCGATGCCTTTCCCGCGCGTAATCCCGGACATGGACGGCTCGGGCGTCATCGATCGCGTCGGGCCGGGGATGGACGCGAAGCGCGTCGGAGAGCGCGTGTGGCTGCACAGCACGCAGTGGAAGCGGCCGTTCGGCACCGCGGCCGATTGGGCGGTGACCCCGGGGCATCGCGCGATACGCCTGCCGCAAGGGATCAGCTTCACCGCCGGAGCATCCCTCGGCGTTCCGGCGATGACCGCGCATCGCGCGGTGTTCGGGCTCGGCTCCGTGACGGGCAGGACTGTCCTCGTCACTGGAGGCGCGGGCGCCGTGGGCTTCTACGCGATCCAGCTCGCCCGATGGGCGGGCGCGCGCGTGATTGCGACTGTTTCGAGCGCGGAGAAGGGCGAACTGGCGAAGCGGGCGCGCGCCGAGGCGGTGATCGACTACAAGTCGGAAAACGTTGCCGAGCGTGTCATGGACCTCACGAAGGGGGCAGGCGTCGACCACGTCGTCGACGTGGACTTCGGCGCGAACCTCAAGGTCACGCTCGCTTGCCTCAAGGACAAGGGCTCGATCGCCACTTATGCTTCGATGAGCAAGCCCGAGCCCGCAATTCCGTTCTACGCGCTGATGTTCAAGAACATTCGCCTGGAATGGGTGTTCGTATACGAGTTGGCGCAGTCCGCGATCGACGACGCGGCACGCGACGTCAACGCATGGCTGTCGGGCGGAACGGCGGTGCTGCCGCCGTTCAAGACCTTCCCGCTCGAGCGGCTCGCCGACGCGCACGTCGCGGTCGAGAAGGGCGCGATCGGCAAGGTTCTCGTCGAATGCGGCGGTGAGGCGGTCCGGGTCTAGTGGAGGTTCGTCTCAGATCTGCACTGTCAGGTCGGGGCGGAACCCCGTCGTCTCCTTCGGGTAGCCGCGCGGGTTGCATACCACGCGCGTTCCGCGCTCGGTGTAATCGAAGAACGCGTGCGTATGGCCGTGGATCCAGAGCGCCGCGCGGCCCATCAGATCCCTCAGATCGAGCACGAAGCCCGGGTTGGCGCGATGGTTGGCGTAGGCGGGCGCGATCGAGCGGCGGTGCGGGGCGAAGTGGGTGATGACGACGGTCTTTTCGGCGAAGGGCTCGGCGAGCTTGTCCGCGAGCCAGCGCCGGTGCCGGGTGCAGAGCTCGGTCGCGTCCTCGGGCGCGAATAAGCGATCTCCGCGCCGGATCAGCTTGTAGTCCGGGTTCAGGTCCCGCGATGCCTCGATCACGGCGGGCCGCTCCCCATGAGGCGCGAGCGAATAGTCTGTCCACAAAGTGCAGCCCAGGAAGCGCACGCCGTCGACCATCGCTTCGCTGCAGTCGAGCAGTTCGACTGCGCTGCCGCGCGCGGCGCGACGCATCGCCTCGCCGACTGCGTCGAAATCGCCCTCATAGTACTCGTGGTTCCCCGGGAGGTAGATGACGCGGCAGCGGAACGCGAGCTTCGCCCATTCGATCCCGGCGGTGCCGTTGTGGATATCGCCCGCCAGCACGACCACGTCGGCATCTGCGGCGGGCGGAGCGAACGGCTCGTGCTCGAGGTGCAGGTCGGAGAAGATCCGGATGCGCACGGTCAAGTCATGCCGAGACGAATGCGGGCAACTCGCTTTGAGAATCAGATGTCATTCTGAGGGCGCAGCCCGAAGAATCTACTTTTCGGCTACAAGAAACGGATCCTTCGCTTCGCTCAGGATGGCGATACCGGAGAAGATCAGCGCTTCCTCCTCAGGCGGGCGGCGATGCGCATCCGCAGGGCGTTCAGCCGGATGAAACCCGCCGCGTCGGCCTGGTTGTACGCGCCACGGTCGTCCTCGAAGGTCGAGATCGCCGGATCGAAGAGCGAATCGGTTTTGGAGGCGCGGCCGACGGTCATGACTGTGCCTTTGTAGAGCTTCACGCGCACCGCGCCGTTGACCGTATTCTGCGACTCGTCGATCAACCCCTGCAGCAGCCTGCGTTCGGGGCTGAACCAGTACCCGTTGTAGATCATGCGGGCGTATCGCGGCATGAGGTCGTCCTTGAGCGCGAGTACCTCGCGGTCGAGCGTAATCGACTCCATCGCGCGGTGGGCGCGCAGCATGATGGTGCCGCCCGGCGTCTCGTAGCAGCCGCGAGATTTCATGCCGACGTAGCGGTTCTCGACCATGTCGAGTCGTCCTACGCCATGACGGCCGCCCAGCTCGTTCAATCGCGCGAGCACTTTGGCCGGTGTCAGGCGCCTGCCGTCGACCGCGACGATGTCGCCTTTCTCGTAGGTGAGATCGAGATATTGCGGGCGCGCCGGCGCCTTCTCCGGACTGACGGTGATGCGCCACATCGATTCCTCGGGCTCGTAGCCCGGGTCCTCGAGAATCCCGCCTTCGTAGGAGATGTGCAGCAGATTGGCGTCCATCGAGTAGGGCGCCGTGCCCTTTTTCTTCTTGTAGTCGACGGGGATGCCGTGCTGCTCGGCGTATTGGAGAAGCTTCTCGCGCGAGAGCAGGTCCCACTCGCGCCAGGGCGCGATGATGCGCACGTCCGGCATAAGCGCGTAGGCGCCGAGCTCGAAGCGCACCTGATCGTTGCCCTTGCCGGTAGCGCCGTGCGAAATGGCGTCGGCGCCGGTCTGCTTTGCGATCTCGACGAGATGCTTCGCGATCAGCGGCCGGGCAATCGAAGTGCCAAGCAGGTATTCGCCTTCGTATACCGCGTTGGCGCGGAACATCGGGAACACGAAATCGCGCACGAACTCCTCACGCAGGTCCTCGATGAAGATGTTCTTTCGCTTGATGCCGAGCTTGAGCGCCTTGGCACGCGCCGGCGCGAGCTCCTCGCCCTGGCCGATGTCGGCGGTGAAGGTCACCACCTCGCAGCCGTAACTGTCCTGCAGCCACTTGAGGATGACCGAGGTGTCCAGGCCCCCTGAGTACGCGAGCACGACCTTCTTCGCCTTCACTTCTTCACCTTCCCCAGAATCAGAAACTCCATGAGCGCCTTCTGCGTGTGCAGCCGGTTCTCCGCTTCGTCCCACACGACGCTCTGCGGGCCGTCGATCACTTCGTTCGTGACTTCCTCGCCCCGGTGGGCGGGCAAGCAATGCATGAAGAGCGCGTCCTTCTTCCCCACCCTCATCATTTCCGCGTCCACCTGCCAATCCTGGAAATCCCGCTTGCGCTCCTCGTTCTCCTCCTCGAAGCCCATGCTCGTCCAGACGTCGGTGGTGACGAGGTCGGCGCCGCGCGCGGCCTGCATCGGGTCGGAAAAGCTCTCGTAGTTGTCGTCGTTGTAGATGCCTGCGCGCTCGGGCTCGACCTCGTAGCCGGGCGGCGTGGAGACATGCATGTTGAAATCGAACACCGTAGCCGCCTGCAGCCAGGTATTGCAGACGTTGTTCGAATCGCCTATCCAGGCGACGGTCTTCCCGCGGATGCTCCCGCGATGCTCGATGAAGGTGTAGATGTCCGCGAGCACCTGGCAGGGGTGATACTCGTTGGTGAGTCCGTTGATGACCGGCACGCGGGAATTCGCAGCGAAGCGCGACAGGATCTCCTGTTCGAAAGTGCGGATCATCACCAGGTCGCACATGCGCGAGATAACCTGTCCCGCGTCCTCGACCGGTTCGCCGCGGCCCAGCTGGGTATCACGCGTGTAGAGATAAATTGCGGTCCCGCCGAGCTGGTGCATGCCGGCTTCGAACGACAGGCGCGTGCGCGTCGACGGCTTCTCGAAGATCATGGCGAGCGTGCGGTCCTCCAGCGGCCAGTAGCGCCGGTAGCGCTTGAACTGGTCCTTGATCCAGCGCGTGCGCCTGAACAGGTATTCGTACTCCCCGCGCGAGAAGTCCTTGAACTGCAGGTAGTGCCGCAGTTTCGCCGGAGCCTTTTTCATGCGCGGGCGGCGATCGCCGGGGCCTGAGCGAGGAAGCTGCGCACGAGCGGCACGAGGATGGAAAGCACCTGTCGCGCCTCCTGCTCGCTCATCACCAGCGGGGGCAGCAGCCGGATCACCTTGTCCATGGTGACGTTGATCAGCAGACCGGCCTCGAGCGCCTGCCCGACGAGGTCCCCGCAGGGCCGGTCGAGCTCCACGCCGATCATGAGGCCGTGCCCGCGGACCTCCTTCACGCCCGGCGTGCCCGCTAGTCCTTCGCGCAATCCCGCGATCAGCAGCCCGCCGATGCGCTCTGCGTTCTTCATCAGACCTTCCTCTTCGATGGTAGCGAGCGTCGCGAGCGCCGCCGCGCAGGCGAGGGGATTGCCGCCGAAGGTCGAGCCGTGGGTGCCAGGCTGGAAAACCTGGGCCGCGGCGCCGCGCGCGAGGCATGCCCCGATCGGAACGCCCGAGGCGAGCCCCTTGGCAAGCAGCACCACGTCGGGACGGATTGCAGCGTGCTGGTAGACGAACCATTTGCCGGTGCGGCCCAGCCCGCACTGGACTTCATCCACCATGAGCAGCCACCCCTGCCGATCGCAGATCTCGCGCAAGTCGCGCAGATACTGCATGGCGGAAAGGTTGATGCCGCCTTCTCCCTGTATCGGTTCCACGAGAACGGCGACGACGCTGCGATCGTGCGTCGCGACCTGGCGCACTGCCTCGATGTCGTTGAAGGGCACGCGCACGAAGCCGCTCACCAGCGGTTCGAACCCGGCCTGCACCTTGCGGTTCCCGGTCGCCGACAGGGTTGCCAGCGTTCTTCCGTGGAAGGCCTTGTCCATGACAACGATCGCCGGGCTCTCGACGGCTTTCGCGTGGCCGTAGAGCCGCGCGAGCTTGATCGCCGCTTCGTTGGCTTCGCAGCCGGAGTTGCAGAAGAAGACGTTGTCCATTCCGCTGATCCCGGCGAGCCTGTCGGCGAGCTTTTCCTGCTCGGCGATGCGGTAGAGGTTGGAGGCGTGGATGAGGCGCAGACTCTGCTCGGCGATTGCCTGGGTCAGCCGGGGATGGCCGTGGCCGAGCGTGTTGACCGCGATGCCGGCGACGGCGTCAAGGTACTTCCTGCCGGCCTCGTCCCATAGCCAGGCGCCCTGACCCCGGGTGAAAGCAACGGGGATGCGCTGGTAGGTATTCATCAAGTGGGACATGGATTCACCCGTCAATTCTCAACGGCACAACGCGGAATGGTTGCGCCGCAATCCTGTGGAAAGCGCCGCACGGCGCGGGCACAACGTGTCTACTGCTTTGCTCGGCGTCGTCGGATGTCGGGCGGAACGGGCGAGGTCGCGGCGCCTGCTTGATGCGCCGTCGGTTGCCGGACGAAAATCATTGCGCCGCCCTGTGCGATAGTCAAATTTCGCTTGAGGTCCAGTAGCTTAGCACACTGATTCGGGGATGGGAACGCGGCTCACGGTGTTCAATAGAAGGGCGGGGTCGGGAAGACGGCGACTGTTCTCAATCTCGGCGCGGCGCTCGCGCGGCGCCGCTGAACTGCTCTCTTCCGGGGTTCTTATGTTTTGAGCCGGAGCGTTTACTTGCTGATGAGGGAGACCACTTCCTCGAAGCTGATTGCCTCGCTCCCCTGCCCGGCGGGCGCGTTGTAAGCCGGCTGCAACGTGGCCGGCTGCATCATGCTGCGCTCCAGGATCTCGCAGTGCAAATACATCTGGCGCAGCTTGCGCTCGGCATCGGCTTCGTCCCGGCCGTGGATCATCAGGTGTTCCACGATCAGCCCGTGCCTGGTGCGGATACGGAAGGCGAACTTGGTCGTTGTCTTCTGTGCCGGCAGCATACCCCTCCCTTGCAGGGGCATAGCATACCGGCTCTTCGAATACCGCGTAAGCCGCCCCCTCTGGGCCCGTCCGGAGGGGTGCCGGCCGCCCCGACGGTCAGCCGATGCGACGAAGGCCGCGCTCCTCCGCGGCCTTCAGCACCCGCACGCAGGGGAGGTGCCCGTCGTAGACAACCCCGTGCAACTCGACGCGCTTTTGCGAGCGCAGCAGCCCGACCAGATAGTGGACAACTTCGCGGGTGATGACCTGGCCGGGAACGAGCACCGGAATCCCCGGCGGATAGGGCACGATCTGGTCGGCGCAAACCCGGTTGAGGAGCTCGCGCCGGATGTTGTTCTTGTCGTCGACCACGGGCACCAGCTCCCCGCCGCAGTAGAAGGCGTCCCGCGGCAGGTAGCGCAGGCGGGTGAACCTCGGTATTTCCGGAAAGCGGTACAGGCGGCGCGGCGCGCGGCCCTCGCGGGCGATTCGCATGAGCGCGTCGTAGAGGCGCGAGACCTTGCTGCGCGTGGTCCCTATGGTGAGCAGCAGCGTGAGCGTGTTGAACGTGGATTTCTCGACCTGGATGTTGTACCGGTCGAACAGCTCCCGCTGCAGATCCTCCACAGTGTAGCCGCAGCTCGAGATGTCCACCGTAACCTTGGTCGGGTCGAGACGGATGTTGTCGTGCTTGATCTCGTCCGGAATAAGCTCCTCGAGCCCGAGCACCTTGAACACTCCGGTGGAATTGATCTGCGCGCGCAACTCCTGCGCCAGAACAAGCGTGCGCGACAACAGCTTGTAGCCCTCCATCACCGCCTGCTTCCGGGCCACGTCGAGGCTCGCGATCATGCTGTACTGCGGGCTCGTCGAGGTGTGCATGTTGAAGTTTTCGCGGAACAGGTGCTCGTTGAAGTTCGGGTCGTTGACGTGAATCATCGAGGCCTGCGAGAAGGCCGAGAGCACCTTGTGCGTGCTCTGTGTCGCGTAATCGGCGCCGGCTTCGAGCGCGGTCGGGCGGAATGCCGGATGGAAGCGCGCGAACCCGTACCAGGCCTCGTCCACGATGACCTTGATCCCCTTCTTGTGCGCGGCTTCCACGATGGGCGCGAGGTCGTAGCGCAGTCCGTCGTAGGTGCACGACGTCAGGATCAGCGCCTGGGCATCCGGATGCTTGCGGATCGCCGCCAGGACCGATTCCCGCGGTACCGGGCCGTACAGGCTGTACCGGGTGTTGACCGAGGAATCGAGATAGATCGGATGCCCGCCGGAGAGCACCACGCCGTGGTGCACGGACTTGTGGCAATTCCGGTCGAGCAGCAGCTTTTCTCCGGGGGCGAGCAGGGTCTGGAATATGACCTTGTTGGCCGTGGACGTGCCGTTGGTGGCGAAGAAAGTGCGGCGCGCGCCGAAGGCCTTGGCCGCGATCGTCTGTGCTTCGGCGATGACGCCGGTAGGCTCCATCAGCGAATCGAGCATCTTCACCGACACCGACAGATCGGCATCGAAAACGTGTTCGCCCATGAAGTCGTAGAAATCATTCACCCAGGGGCTTCCCCGCAGGGATTCGCCCGACGAGTGGCCGGGCGTATGCCAGGAGTCCTTTGCCATCCAGACGTAGTTCTTGAGCTGATCGTAGAAAGGCGTGCGCGAGCGCTCCTGGATCTGCGCATTGAGTATCCGGTACATGCCCCGGTAGTCGCGCTCCTCGCGATAGAAGTAGCCGTCGACCGCCTCGGCGAACAGCGCGTCGACGATTTCATCCTCGTGCTCCTGCGCGATCAGGATGTATACGTCGAGCTCCGGGCGGAAGCGCGTGACGCGCTTCACGAGCTCCAGCGCCGACATGTCCTTCTTCGCGCTCTTCTGGTTGAGCGTGTAGAGCTTGTCGTCGACCACGACCGCCTGGAGATCGCCGTCCTCCTCGATCGCGGCGAGCGCGTCGCGCGCCGTGGTGACCCCGGAGAACGTGATGCCGAGAGGATTGTCGAGCGATCGCGCCGCCGCGTTCAGCCCCTTCACGAACTCCCTGAGCACCAACGACTCGTCGTTGATGATGAGCACCCGGCTGACCGGTTTCTTCATGGCGGCGCGAAAAGGAAAAGCGGATTGTTGCGGGAAATCGCGCGCGAGCGCAAGAAGGGGAGTGCCAGACTCCGCAGACCGCTCGGCGGAGAGACCCCTGAAACGAAAAAGGCGGCCCGAGCCGCCTCTGCGCGGAGCGTTTGACCCAGCTCTAGCCGGGCATCGCCCTGAGACGCGCGGCAAGCTGGCTCTTGTGCCGGGCTGCCTTGTTCTTGTGAATGACTTTCTTGTCGGCGATGCGGTCGATGATGCCGGACGCCTCACTGAACGTTTTCCGCGCCGCAGCCTTGTCTCCGGCCTGGATCGCCTTGGTAACGCTTTTCACCGCGCTGGAGAGCGCCGAGCGCTGACTCGCGTTGTGCTTGCGCCGCTTCTCGGCTTGGCGGGCTGCCTTGCGAGCGCCTTTGGTGTTTGCCATTTGCAATCCCGAAACGAAGGGCGCAATTGTAATCGGTGACGCACGCGGGCGCAAGGTTTCCGGGTCGCGAAAGCTATAATTCCCGCATGAATCTGCTGAAGGCGGTCGCGACCGTGAGCGGCATGACGCTCATCTCCCGCGTCACCGGATTCCTGCGCGATCTGACCATCGCGCGGCTGTTCGGGGCCGGGCTTGCCACCGACGCGTTCTTCGTGGCCTTCCGGATTCCCAATTTGCTGCGGCGCCTGTTTGCGGAGGGCGCCTTCTCGCAGGCCTTCGTCCCGGTTCTGTCCGAGTACAGGACGCGCCAGGGCGAGGCGGACACCAGGACGCTGGTGAACCGCACCGCAACGTTGCTCACGCTCGCGCTGATCGGGGCGACCGCGCTCGGCGTGGCGGCAGCACCCGCGATCATCTACGTGAGCGCGCCCGGGTTCTCGGCCGAGCCGGCGAAGTTCGACTTGACGGTGGCGATGCTGCGGGTGACTTTTCCGTACATTCTGTTCATTTCGCTGGTCTCGCTCGCGGGAGGAATTCTCAACACCTGGAGCCGCTTCGCGATTCCTGCGCTCACGCCGACGCTGCTCAATCTCTCGTTCATCTTCGGCGCTCTGTTCTTCGCCCCCTATTTCGAGCCTCCGGTCATGGTGCTCGCATGGGCGGTGTTTGCGGGGGGCGTGCTGCAGCTCGCGCTGCAACTTCCGTCGCTCGCGAAAATCGGCATGCTGCCGCGGCCGAGTCTCGTCCTGTCGGACCCGGGCGTGCGCCGCATTCTCGCCTTGATGGCGCCGGCCGCGCTGGGCGTGTCGGTGAGCCAGGTGAGCCTGCTGATCAACACGATATTCGCCTCCTTTCTGGAGAATGGCAGCGTGTCCTGGCTCTACTATGCCGACCGCCTCATGGAATTTCCGACGGCGCTGCTGGGAGTGGCGCTGGGAACGGTCCTGCTGCCGAGCCTCTCGAAGTATCATTCCGCCTCGGACGAAGGCGAGTACTCGAGGCTGCTCGACTGGGGCCTGCGCATGACGCTCATGCTCGCGGCGCCGGCGGCCGTTGCGCTGGCATTGCTTTCCGCGCCCCTGGTCACGACCTTGTTTCACTACGGACAGTTCGGCGAGCGGGATGTGTGGATGACCCGCCAAGCGCTCATCGCCTACAGCGCGGGGCTGCTCGGGCTCATTCTCGTCAAAGTGCTGGCGCCGGGCTTTTATGCGCGGCAGAATATTGCCACGCCGGTGCGAATCGCGATTGTGACCCTGGTCGCCACCCAGCTGATGAATGTCGTGTTCATCCTCGTCCTGAAGCAAGGGGGTCTGGGGACGGCGACCGGTATCGGCCCGCACGCGGGGCTGGCGCTCGCGATCGGACTGGGGGCTTGCCTGAACGCCGGTTTGCTTTATCGGGGGCTGCGTATGCACGGAATTTTCAAGCCGCAGCCCGGCTGGGGGATTTTCGCACTCAAGGTGGCCGTTGCGCTGGCGGCGATGGCCATCTTGTTGTGGCTCGCGATGGGCCCGGAGCGATGGTGGCTCGCCGCCCGAGGGACGGCCCGGGCCGCCGCGATCGTCGGATTGGTATCGCTTGGCGGAGCGGCGTATTTCGGCAGTTTGTGGGCGCTCGGCCTCCGTCCGAGCGACTTCACCCGCCGCGCCGCCTGAGCGCGCCAGGAAACAATGAACGAACGCCTCGAGCGCTTTGCGGAATTCGTGTCCCGGGAGCAGTTCAATCTCGCCGAGGCGAGCCTCATGCTCGCCCAGGATATCTACCCGGACGTCGATATCCCCGCCTATCTCGGCCGGCTCGACAACATCGCCGTCGCCATCAAGAAGCGCCTCGCGGACGACGCATTCGCCGAGCAGAAGGTGATCGCGCTGAACTACTATCTCTTCAATGAGATGCGCTTCTCGGGGAACGTCGAGGACTACTACGATCCCCGCAACAGCTATCTGAACGAAGTCATGGAACGCCGCACCGGCATTCCGATCACGCTGGCGATCGTTTACCTGGAGGTGGGCAAGCGCCTCGGCCTCAACCTCAAGGGCGTTTCCTTTCCCGGGCATTTCCTGGTGAAGCTCGCCGTCAAGCGCGGCCAGCTGGTGCTCGATCCCTTCACCGGCGGCGAGGCGCAGTCCGAGGCCGATCTGCGCCAGCGCCTCGCGCAGGTGCTTCCGCCGGCAAAGGCCGAGCAGGCCCATCTCGACCAGTATCTGGAGGCCGCAACGCCGCGCCAGATCGTGGCGCGCGTTCTGCGCAACTTGAAGAACATCTACATGCAGACCGGGAAGCTGGAGTCGGCTCTCGCGGTGATGCATCGCATGCTGTTGGTGATGCCGGAATCCGCCGAGGAGCTGCGCGACCGCGGCCTGATCTACCAGAAGCTGGAATGCTTCCGTCCGGCGCTCTCCGACCTGCAGAATTACCTTCGGCGGAGGCCGGAGGCACCGGACGCGGCGGAAATCCGCGGCAAGCTCATCGAGCTCAGGCAGACCACGACCCGCCTTCACTAGGAGTCCCGCGCCAGGCTCGCTTCGAGCCTTTCTTGCACCTCGCGCTTCAGGCCAAGAGCGAAGAAGATCTCCGCGACGAGGAAGATCGGCGCGACGAAGATCTGGAACAGATTGTCCATCAGTGCCGGCTTGCGGCCCTCGAAGACGTGTCCGACGAGCTGAAAGATCCAGCCGCCAACGAAGAACGCCGCGAAGCAGGTCCAGCCGGCCCACGCGCTCATCGTCGCGACCCGCTCGGCGAGGTAGAGGAGCGCGGCGACCACGGCCATCATCGCGAGGGCGAGGGCGGCGTCCAGGAGGAAGTAGTAGATCAGCACCGCCGCAACGAACAGGCGCGCCAGGTTGAGGCCCGTGCCCAAGCTGACCCAGGCCATCGGGATGAGTATGGCGAAAATGATCGCCAGGACGCCGATGAAGTGCGTGAGCTTGTTCCAGCGATTGCGGTGATAGGCCGCGTAGACGGCCATTTGCTCTTCGAGAGTTTTCATGCCGGTCCGAATCCCGAGCCGGCCATCTTACGCCTGCGCAACAGGCGCTCGGGGGCTCTGGGGCTCCATTCGGGACGTGGGGACCAGGAAAGGCCGCTATAATTCAACACTTTGCGCTTCCTCTTTCATGCCCATGCTGCTTACGCACGGTGCTGCCGACACCGCGTTGCCGCCGGTTGTCCTGACGGTCGGCAATTTCGACGGGATTCACCGCGGGCACCAGGCGATGCTCGGGCGTCTGGTCGAGGAGGCGAAAAAGCGCGGGCTGGCGAGTTGCGTGCTGACTTTCGAGCCCCATCCGAGGGAGTTCTTCTCGCCGCAGGCGGCGCCGACGCGCCTGACCTCCCTGCGCGAGAAGTGCGAGCTTCTCGCCGCGCGCGGCGTCGAGCGGGTGCACGTGCAGCGCTTCACGCGCTCGTTCGCCTCCATTGCGCCTGAGGCTTTCATCGAACAGGTGCTCGCAGAGCGGCTCAAGGCGCGCTGGGTGCTCGTGGGCGAGGACTTTCGTTTCGGCGCCAAGCGCGCCGGCGACATTCCTCTGCTGAAGCGTCTCGGCGAGCGCTGTGGATACGAAGTGCAGGTGATGCCCGCGGTCACGCAGGCGGGCGCGCGGGTGTCGAGCTCGGCGGTGCGCGCCGCGCTCGCTTCCGGCGATCTCGCTTCCGCCGAAACCCTCCTCGGCCGGCCCTACGGCATCAGCGGGCGCGTGATGCACGGAAGGAAGCTCGGTCGCGAGCTGGGATTCGCCACGGCGAACATACAGCTCCGGCACAACCGGCCGCCGCTCACCGGCATCTACGCGGTGAAGGTCCATGGGGTCGACGCCGCCGCACGGCCGGCCGTGGCCAGCCTCGGCGTCCGGCCCACGATCACGGCGAGCGGTCGCGCGGTGCTCGAGGCACATCTGTTCGATTTTTCCGGCGACATCTATCACAAGCACGTGCGCGTCGATTTCCTGCACAAGATCCGCGACGAGGAAAAGTATTCGGATCTCGAGACGATGAAGGCGCAGATCGAGCGCGACTGCGAGGCCGCCCGGCGCTTCCTCATGGAACACGGCAATGCCTGAGAACAAGACCGACTACAAGAAGACCCTCAACCTCCCGGACACGCCCTTTCCCATGCGCGGCGACCTCGCGAAGCGCGAGCCGCACTGGGTCAGGGAGTGGCAGGAAGGAAAGATCTACGAAAGGATCCGGGAAGCGAGCCGCGGCCGGCCGAAATTCATCCTGCACGACGGCCCGCCTTACGCGAACGGCGATATTCACATCGGGACGGCGGTGAACAAGATCCTCAAGGACGTCATCGTCAAGTCGCGCAACATGGCGGGGTTCGACGCGGTCTACGTTCCCGGATGGGACTGCCACGGCATGCCGATCGAAGTGCAGATCGAGAAGACCTACGGCAAAAACATTCCGGTGGAGAGGACGCAGAGCCTCGCGCGCGCCTACGCCGCCGAGCAGATCGAGCGGCAGAAGAAGGACTTCCAGCGGCTGGGGGTGCTCGGCGACTGGAGCAACCCCTATACGACGATGGCGTTCAAGAACGAGGCCGACGAGATCCGCACGCTCGGCAAGCTGCTCGAAAAAGGCTACGTCTATCGCGGGCTGAAGCCGGTGAACTGGTGCTTCGACTGCGGCTCGGCGCTCGCCGAAGCCGAGGTGGAGTACCTGGACAGAACCGATCTCGCGATCGACGTCGGGTTTCCCTTCGCCGAGGCCGGCAGGATGGCGAAGGCGTTCGGCCTGCCGAGGCTGCCGGGCGACAAGGGCTGGATCGTCATCTGGACCACGACGCCGTGGACGATTCCCGCGAACCAGGCGCTCAACGTCCATCCCGAGTTCGTCTACGAGCTCATCGAGACCGATCGCGGGCTCCTCATCCTCTCCGCCGACCTGCGCGAGGCTTGTCTTGCCCGCTATCAGCTCAAAGGCAGGACGCTCGCGTCCTGCAAGGGCAAGGAGCTCGAACGAATCCCGTTCCGCCACCCGTTCTACGACCGCCTGTCTCCGGTCTACCTCGGCGACTACGTGACGCTCGAGCAAGGCACCGGCATCGTCCACAGCGCGCCGGCCTATGGCGTCGAGGACTTCCTGTCCTGCCGCCGCTACGGCATGAAGGACGAGCAGATTCTCGCGCCGGTCATGGGCGACGGGAAATTCGCCCCGTCCCTCGGGTTCTTCGCGGGAATCGACATCTGGAAAGCCAATCCGCTGATCGTGGAGAAGATCCGCGAAGCGGGCGCGCTCTTTCACTCGGAGAAACACGTGCACAGCTACATGCATTGCTGGCGCCACAAGACTCCGGTGATCTACCGCGCGACCACGCAATGGTTCGCCGGCATGGACGACGTGCCCGACTTCGGCGGCAGGAAGCCCGCGGAGGCCCTGCGCGCCACCGCGTTGCGCGCGGTGGAGGCGACGCGCTTCTACCCCGGCTGGGGCCAGGCGCGCCTGCACGGCATGATCGCCAACCGTCCCGACTGGACGCTGTCGCGGCAGCGCCAGTGGGGCGTGCCGATGCCGTTCTTCATCCACAGGGAAACCGGCGCCCTGCATCCGCGCACGCCCGAGTTGCTGGAGGCCGTCGCGAAAAGGGTGGAGCAGGGGGGGATCGAGGCCTGGCAGCGCATCCAGCCCGCGGACCTGCTCGGCGCGCAATCCGGCGAGTACGAGAAGGTGAAGGACACGCTCGACGTGTGGTTCGATTCGGGCTCGACGCACGAGACCGTGCTCAGAGGCTCGCATGCCTCCGAGCTGAAATTCCCCGCCGATCTCTATCTGGAGGGCTCCGATCAGCACCGCGGCTGGTTCCACTCGTCGCTGCTCGTGTCCTGCATGCTGAACGGCCGCGCGCCCTACGACGCGCTGCTGACTCACGGCTTCGTCGTGGACGGCCAGGGCCGCAAGATGTCGAAATCGCTCGGCAACGTCATCGCCCCGCAGAAGATCTCCGAGACGCTCGGCGCGGAGATCCTGAGATTGTGGGTTGCGGCGACCGACTATTCGGGCGAGCTCTTCATTTCCGACGAGATCCTCAAGCGCGTGGTAGAGGCCTACCGCCGCATCCGCAATACGCTGCGGTTTCTGCTGGCGAACACTTCGGACTTCGACCCGAAGCGGGACGCGCTGCCGATGGAGAAATGGGTAGAGATCGACCGCTACGCGCTCGCGCTCGCGGCCGAGCTGCAGGCGACCATTCTCGCCGACTACGAGAAATACGAGTTCCATCCCGCGATGGCGAAGCTGCAGACATTCTGCTCCGAGGACCTCGGCGCCTTTTACCTCGATATCCTCAAGGACCGGCTGTATACAAGCGCGGCCGATTCGGCTGCGCGGCGCTCCGCGCAGAACGCGCTGCATCACATCACGCAAAGCCTGTTGCGGCTGATGGCGCCCGTGCTGAGCTTTACGGTGGAAGAGGCATGGAAGATATTTCAGCCGGCCGACAGCACCATCTTCATCCATTCCTACTACCGCTTTCCGGAGATCCCCGGCGCGGGGGCGCTGCTCGCGAAGTGGCGCAGCTTGCGGGAAATCCGCTCGGAGGTGCAGAAGCTGCTCGAGAACCACCGCGCGGCCGGAGAGATCGGCTCATCGCTGCAGGCCGACGTGGAGATCGCGGCGAGCGGCGAGAAGCTCGAGCTCCTGCGGGGCCTGGGCGACGATCTGCGCTTCGTGCTGATCACCTCGCGCGCGACGGTGGTTCCCGCCGCGGATCCGTCCAAGGAAGCGATCCGCACCGCGCCGAGCAAGGACCGGAAATGCGAGCGCTGCTGGCACTGGCGCGCCGACGTGAACTCCGACCCGAAGCATCCGCTGCTTTGCGGACGCTGTGTGGCGAACCTCTACGGACCCGGCGAGCTCCGGCGTTTCGCCTGATGCCCGCGAAATTGCGACAGGTCGTTCCCTGGCTCGCGCTCGCCGCGCTGGTCCTCGTCGCCGACCAGGCGAGCAAGTACGCGGTGAGCGCCAGTCTCCGCCCGGGAGAATTCCGCGAGGTCACGGGCTTCTTCAACCTGGTACTCGCCTACAACCGCGGCGCCGCGTTCAGCTTCCTTTCGGAGGCCGGCGGGTGGCAGAGGGCGCTGTTCATCGGCGTCGCCGCGGTCGCGGTTGCGGTGATCGTGACGCTGCTCCTGCGGCATGCGCAGGAGAGGCTGTTCTGCGCGGGCCTCGGGTTCATTCTGGGCGGAGCGCTCGGCAACGTCGTGGACCGGGTCGTCCTCGGCCACGTCGTGGATTTCCTGGACTTTCACGCGCTCGGCTGGCATTTCTGGGCGTTCAATCTCGCCGACTCGGCGATCACCGTGGGCGCGGGACTGCTCATCCTCGACGGGCTTTACTCGGCCGGATCCCGGCAAAAGTCCTAGAATGAAGGCCATGGAAGTCCTCCTCGCCAATCCGCGCGGCTTCTGCGCCGGAGTCGAGCGCGCCATCAGCATCGTCGAGCGCGCGCTCGCTCTCCACGGCGCGCCGATCTACGTGCGCCACGAGGTGGTGCACAACACCTACGTCGTCGAAGACCTCAAGCGGAAGGGCGCGGTCTTCGTCGAGGAGCTGTCCGAAGTTCCCGAGGGCGGCACGGTGATCTTCAGCGCGCACGGCGTGTCGAAAGCGGTGCGCGCCGCAGCGGACGCGCGGGGTTTGCGCGTGTTCGATGCGACCTGCCCGCTCGTCACCAAGGTGCACGTCGAGGTCGAAAAGATGCGCCGGGCGGGCCGCGAGATCGTCATGATCGGGCACCGCGGCCATCCCGAAGTGGAGGGCACCATGGGCCAGTCGGGCGAGGGCATGCACCTTGTCGAAACCCCGGCTGACGTTGCCGGCCTCAAGGTGACCGATGCGGAGAAGATTTCGTATGTCACGCAGACCACGCTCTCGGTGGACGACGCCTCGGCGATCGTCGCAGCGCTGAAAGCGCGGTTTCCCACGATCACCGGCCCGAAGCGGGACGACATCTGCTACGCGACGCAGAACCGGCAGGACGCGGTGAAGTTCATGGCGCCCCGGTGCGAGGTGGTCATTGTGGTCGGATCGCCCAACAGCTCCAACTCCAACCGCCTGCGCGAGGTGGCGCAGACCCGCGGGGCGAAGGCCTACATGGTGGACGCCGCCGAGCAGCTGCGTCCCGAATGGGTGCAAGGGAAACAGCGGGTCGGCGTGACCGCGGGCGCCTCGGCTCCCGAGGTCCTGGTGCAGGACGTCATCGCGAGGCTGCGGGAAATGGGCGCGCGCCGGGTGACAGCTCTCCCCGGGACCGAGGAGAACATCGTCTTCCCCATGCCGAAAGGCCTGGGTATCCCGGCCTAGGGAATTTTCCGGCCGTTCACTTCGAGGCCGGCGGCGATTCGTCCTTCGCGCCTTCGAACCTGACCTCGACCAGCATCCGGCTCTTCACCGGGGCGCCGTTCCTCAGTCCCGGGGCGAAACGCGCCCGGGAAAACGCCGCGGCTGCGGATTCCCGAAACGGATTGCCGGGGCTGTCGGTCAGAGGCACCACGCGGTCCACGCTTCCGCTTTCGTTGATCAGGACGGCAAGCACGACGAGGCTTGCGTGCTTCGCCGCGGGTTCCGGAATTTCCGGATCGATGGGCAGCAGGGCGATCGGCCTGCGGTCTAGCTCGGACGCATTGAAATAGCGGGGCATCGTGCCGGGAATACTCGGTCCCCCGTTCTCGACCCCAGCCTGTGCGGCCGGGGGAATCGCCCTCGCACCCCTGGCGCCTGCGTCCAGCGCAAGGGAAACGAGGTTGAGCGCGCGCGCGCCTTTGTCCGGCTCGCTCGAGCCGTACGGAAACGGGGAGAGCCACACCGCCGCGGCGCCGTGCAGGCCGATCGAGAGCAGGCTGGCGAGGGCAAGGCGGGCCACCACGGGGTGGGCCGCCGGGCGCAGCATCGCGTTCATCGACTTGCCCGCCGATCCTGCGCCCGCTCCCGCTATTGCACCAGCTCGCGCCAGCTCACGCGCTTGCCGCTCAGGCCCGCGGCGGCGAACGGCGCGTTCACCGTCGTCTGCTTCGCGTTCGAGGTTGTGGCGATCACGACCGTCTTGCCGCCGGGCAGCCTCACCACGTTGATGCCGACCACGAGCGAGCTGGACAGCTGCTGGCCCACGCTGGCGCCCGGGCTGCTGGAAACCGCGAGGCCGTTCGAGTAATCGAAGAAGTTGACCCAGCTATGGCCGCCGATGGAGCAGGAGTTGTTCTCCGGCACGTTGGTCGGCACGACCAGCGTACCGAGCTGCAGCTTCGGATCGACGTTGGCGCGCTCGCCCGATTCCGGCAGATCCACGAACCAGCCGGCGGTCGAGCTGCAGTTGTTGGCGCAGCCTGACTGCCGGATGGTGATGGGCGGCAGGGGCCCATTCGTGCCGGTAACGGGGTCGAAGTCTGGATCGAACTGGGCCAGCGTGATCTTGTTCTCCATCAGCGTCGCGCGCAGGTCGGCGATCGGCGTCATGGACAGGGTGTCCTTGATCGCATAGACCGACTGGATCTGCGGCACCGCGGGGGGCGCCGGAAGGTCGCTGGTCCCGAGATAGCGGCCGGTCGCGACGTAGATGGTAGGCGTCAGCGGGCTGCCCGCGAGTCCCAGCTCGGGCTTGGTGGTGATCGGCTGCGGATTGCCGGACGGGTCCTTTGCGGTGGCGAGCAGCTCGGCGTCGCGGCCCGCCGGCCCGAGGATGTCGTTCACGTCGAAGCGCCAGGTGTTTCCGAGCAAGTCCACCCCGTAGATCCGCTGCGCAACGTTGTCGATCAGCGGGTCGTCCGCCCAGCCGGCGATCTTGTTCAGTCCGCTCGGGGATGCAGGGCTGCCGACGCCCGTGGAGATCTTTTGGAGGATCTTTCCGGTTATGGCGTCGAGAACGTAGAGGGCGCCTACGCCGCTCGCGTTGTTGTAGCCGGTGGTTCCGAACACCGCCCAGGTCCCGTCGGTGAGCTTGGCGATCAGCGGATTGCCGAAGCTGAACCCGAGGTCGCAGTCGCCGAAGGAGTCGGTCGGGTAGCAGGTCGAGCCGTTCTTGAACTCCCACA